>CALMXV010000132.1 GCA_937871155.1 uncultured Taibaiella sp.
TTGTGAATAATGATATTAGCCAAGCGCAAAATATCAATGATAATTTGATTCGAACGTATCAATACATCAATGTTGACGGAAACTATAATGGCTATTTGTACGGAGGTTTAGGTCAAAGCATTCGTAAGTTGAATATGCACTTGGGCATGAACACTAATATTAATCTTTCCAATAACTATTCTTTTGTAAACGGTATCAGAAATAGAAATGAAAATAAAGGAATTTCATTAGGCGGAGAGGCTCGTTATAATAAAGATTCTCTTTGTTCGATAGAGATAGGATTCAACATTAGCTATAACGCCAACTATTCAACTATTAACAGCAGCAACACCAACTATTTTACCTACCGTCCTAATCTGGATATAAGTTTTTTCCTACCCTTGAAGTTTGAGATAGGAACAACCATCGACTGGAATATCCGTCAGAAAGTAGCCGCCTTTGATAACAATAATAATGTGCTACAATGGAACGCATATATCAGTAAAAAATTCTTAAAAAATGATGCTTTAGAATTACGTGCAAGTGGCTATGATTTACTCAATCAAAACAAAGGTTTTTCAAGAGTAGCCTATGCTAATACCGTTACCCAGCAAAACTATAATACCATTCAACGTTATGGAATGCTAAGTCTAATTTGGAACTTTACTAAAACCGCAGCCGGCGCACCGGAACAATCAGCAACTTCCATTTTAATTAATTAAACCTAAGATTATGAAAAGCCTTTTAATCGTTCTAAGTGCTGTATTGTTTACTACTTCATTGCAAGCACAATATACCACTTACGGCAAGATAGAATATGAACGGAAATCAAACACGCATCAACAACTACAAGATATGCAAGACGGCTCTGATGATGATGGATGGATTATTTCCATGAAAGCACAAATGCCTAAATATGCCATTTCGTATTTCGATTATGTGTTTACCACCAAGCAGAGTCTCTATAAGCCAGGTAAGGAGTCTATCAATAGATACAAGGGATGGGGAGCGCCACCTGCTATGGATAATATCGTCTTTACCGATTTTCAAACCCAAAAAGTAGTTGCTGATAAACAAGTGTACGAAGAAAAATTTTTAGTACAAGATTCGATGCGAAAGCTACAGTGGAAGATAGGAGATGAAATAAGAATGATAGCCAATTATAAATGTCGTAAGGCTATTACTAGATTGTATGATTCTGTAGTAGTGGTCGCTTTTTATACAGATGATATCGCTGTGAGTGGAGGCCCAGAGCTGTTCTCCGGTCTGCCGGGAGCTATTTTACAAATCACGATACCAAGACTACATACTACATGGATGGCTACTAAAATTGAATTGACACCACCCATAGCGGAAGATTTTAAAATACCCACCAAAGGGAAGAAAATGACCCAAGAAGAACTGTTTACTACACTCAGCAAAACCGTATCGAAATGGGGCAACTGGGGACAGCGAAGTATATGGTGGAGTATGCTGTAAAGCCAAAGTAATTTGTTGGAAGAGATATGAGCAATTATCCTCTTAAATACGTGTTTCTACGAATTGACATTGGTAAAATCAACAAGTAATTTTGAATAAAATTATTTTATGAAAAAGTCAATATTCACTTCGCTCTTGTTGTCTTTCGCATTGGTTTCATTAGGACAACAAACCTACTCTTACAAGTTTAATGGCAACTTTAATGAAGGTTCCGGAAATGGACCGGCATTGAATAAAATCTGTACCGGACAATTTGTATTTGAAACCTTACCGGACTATAACATCAATCAGAATGTGTATCAATTTGACAACAACTGTGGTTTTAGCTTTGATGATGCGAATGGATTTTTAGCATCAGGTACTTATACCATTGAGTTGTACTTTAAGATGTCGGGGCTTAGCAGCTGGAAGCGTGTCATCAATTTTAAAAATAGCACTTCAGATAAAGGTTGTTATGTATTCAATGGCCAAATGAATTTTTATAACATTGCAACGAGTGCCGGTGCCCCTTTTCTGGCAGGTGAATACACTCATTACGTCATCACTAGAAATGGAAACACCAAAGAAGTGACAATGTATGGAGACGGCAATCATTATATTTCTTTTGTGGACAATTTGGATGATGCGCTGTATGATGGCAATAATAAACTCATCTTTTTTCAAGATGATAATGTAGTGCCGAATGAATCAAGTGATGGGTCAATAGCAATGTTGAAAATACACAACTTCGAAATGGATTCTTTAGGGGTCAAAGCGTCATTCAACAATCTTTCTGGTGCACTTACATCTATAAATAGTTTGGAAAATAACCCAGCATTCTCAATATATCCTAATCCGGCATCTACAGTCTTAACCATAAATATGCCTGCTGCAGATGCCACTTCCAATTCCAGCTTTAAGGTTCAGGATATCATGGGAAAAACTATTTTGAAAGGAGTTGTTACATCTGGAAAGAATACGATAAATCTCTACTCTTTATCATCAGGAGTTTATAATCTAATGTTGCAGGATAACAAAGGAAATCTATTTTCAAAACGGATTATAAAAGAGTAAACAGTAAATCTTTTTAAGAGGAGTCTTACTTTTTTAATGTGGACGAACTATATTTTTTCACTCAACCTTTCTTTAATTTCTAGCATACCTCTCATTCAGCTTACCTATTGTTTATATAGGTGAATACTCCGTTTATAGCCTTCTGATAAAAATCTTGTGCAATTATTTTGTATTGCGCGCCATTACTATTGTGCTGGGTTAGAGGATAAATTTCTGAAGGATATTAAATGCAACATAGGAAATTAATCATTAGCTGTTCAAACTGATCAACATGGAAATACAGCAGCCTTCCATTTGTAGTGGGTACGTAAATCACAATTCAACTATTGTTTCAATATTTTAACCTTATAGGGCTGAGCAGAATATTTATGTGTTAACTCGAAAAGATAGATGCCCTTGGGGAACTCCTCAAGACTTACTTGTTTTACTTTTGAAGACTTTAGCACCAACTGACCCAGATAATTATAAACACGCACATCTACCATTTCACTAAAGTTGACAATACCCGAAGTAGGATTTGGGAAAACTTCTACTAAAGTTGAAGAACCTATTGGGTCAATACCTGTAGTACTGTACCCTACCTTCACTACCCAGGCATCTTGCTTCCCATGGTTGCCACTAATATCTCCATCATTAGCCAAAGTGATCCCGGCTATTACATAGCCTGTATCATTGGTTTCTACTACTGCTCTGGCAAAACTAGTTAACGTCCCTCCAAGGAATTTTTTCCATTGAATAGTACCAGTAGGGCTATACTTTACTATTAAGTAATTTTTTGCAGAACTTCCGGGAGCAGTAGCATCTATACCCCCACCAACAAGAACATAGCCCAGGTCTTTTGTTTGCCGGATATCTCTTCCATCTACTACAGAAGTTGTTCCAGGATTGGTTTGCCATTGCAGCACGCCGGAAGAGGATATTTTTAAAACACACATGTTTTGCTGAATAGCAAATTGGTTAGAAGCGATATTCCCTGATATTACAAACCCTGCGTCTTTTGTTTGGCGAATAGACTGCACCCACTCTTCTCCGGCAGTTCCATACACTCTTTCCCATTGTAACGTTCCACTACTATCTACTTTTACTACCCAATAATCTCTTAATCCTAGTATCTGCGATACATCACCCGATCCGTCTGCAGTAGTAGCCTGCCCGGCAAGCACTACGCCACCATCATATGTGGTATCCATAGCAAAAGCTGCTTCCTCACCACTTCCCCCATAGGTTTTTTGCCAGAGAAGGGTGCCGTTGCTGCTCAATTTTATCAACCACATATCCCTGCTACCTTTATTGTTAGTGACATCGCCATTTGTAGAAGAAGTCTCACCACATACGTAGTATGCGCCCGAGCGAGATTGCTTAACGCCATAAGCTATATCTAAACCTGACCCTCCATACGTTTTTTGCCATTGCAGATTGCCAAGACTACCTAGTTTTACCACCCAAAAATCACCACCACCCCCTTTATTATTAATTAAATCACCATCGCTCGACATAGTAGTACCAACCACTATATAGCCGCCATCAGCGGCACTTTGAATAGCCCAGGCTCTATCCATTTGGCTGCCACCCAAGCATTTTTCCCAAAGAAGCGAACCCGTATGATTTATTTTATAAACCCAAAAATCCTCCATCCCCTTTAAACATTGACTTTTATATCCCGCAATAATGTACCCTTCGCTAATGGGCTCCATACATATAGCATAATCTGCGGTGGTATCGCCATAGCAATACTGCCACTTTATAGGAGGCTGTGCTTTTGCAACAACACCATATAAAAAGCAAAGTGCAATAAGGTGGTTTTTCATTTAAACAAATTTTGTTCTTAAAATTAACAAAAAAAAAGCGATATTTATTTTAACTAAACTAATTTTTATGAAACAATTTATTCTTCTTGTATGCCTGATCTTAGGCTCTTTAAGCAGCTATTCTCAAACTGCTATTGACAATCAAACTGGTTGTGATGTGGATGTATTTGTTGTTTGTTGGGATGGAGTGCCTTGTGAAATTCAGTCAGAAACTCCTTATACTGTTCCGGCGGGTCAAGCGGTTATTGTATCAGATTGTCCTGCAGGACAAACGACTGGGTATTTAGTAACGTGGAACAATCCTGCCTGTACAGGTTTCCCTTCGAGTGTTACGGTAGGCGACGTTAGTCAGCCATGTTGGCAAGGCTATCCTAACCCTGCCTTTTTACCTGATAATTGCGGTTGTACTAATGCCGGGTTTGCTACAGTGCAATGGAGTTCAGGCACAGTAACTATTTTACCTTAAAATGTTAAGAGTTAATGTAACCTGATTTTTAAAGTTTGAATATTGGTTAGGTTACATTTGTTTTATTTTCTCATACTGGCGCATCTTCATAGCGTGTGCCTCATATTTCATTTTATAAAATTTGCACATCGAAAATTTTAAACCTAATGATGGAGGAGCCAATGATTGATGTTACAAACAAAGGGTATAGTTTTTTGATACAAATGGATAATGAAGATTTTTTGATAGAGGAGTTGGAGTATTCAAGGGGTTTTACGAATGGTTGGGATGATCTGGAAGGGATTAAGTAGCGTTGATATTTTATGGATGTTTCTTGAATAACTTTGAAGTCTAAAAGTTGTAGTAAACAAAAAGCCGCTTCTTTCGAAACGGCTGTAATCTGTGCCCCAGGCGGGACTTGAACCCGCACTGACATTGCTGCCAACAGGATTTTAAGTCCTGCGCGTCTACCAATTTCGCCACCAGGGCGCCAATCATTAACCTTAGAATAGTAATTAATCTGCTGAAAAAACCTATTCTAAAAATCACAAACAAAACAAACAAAAAATTCCATCCCACAAGGATGGAATCTCTTTGAGCGGAAGACGAGACTCGAACCCGCGACCCTCACCTTGGCAAGGTGATGCTCTACCAACTGAGCTACTTCCGCATTGTTTATAAGAACTTTTGGGAGTGCAAATATATATCGTCTCCTCACAATTTTCCAAATCAAATACAGATATTTTTATTTTCACTTTGTGGGCTGCTGTTTTTAAATAGGAATATAAAGCAACTTATTGCTTTTCCACATATTTAGAATCATCGGTTACAATGCCGAGCAATAGTTACATTTGCCGATATATGCGTATTCAAAATATCGCTTCGTTTATTAAGAAAGACCTACTAATTGAATGGCGTCAAAAGCATACGTTGTATGGTGTAATTTTATACGTTGGGGCTACGGTATTTTCTGTTTATATGATGGCTGGTCAGCCGGAAGCCAAAGTTTGGAATGCCTTGTTTTGGTTAACTCAGCTTTTTGTATCCGTAAATTCTGTAGCAAAGAGTTTTTTACAAGAGCCGCAACAGCGTTTTCGATATTACTTTACCATTGCAAATCCTACCGATTTCTTATGGGCTAAAATGCTATATAGCATCGTACTCATGATTGCTATGAATCTTATCAGCCTATTCTTATTTGCTGTTTTGTTAGGTTTGCCTTTGGTGCAAGTGGCACTGTTTATACTTATTTCTTGCGTAGGTAGTATCAGCCTTTCTGTGGTATTTACTTTCTTGGCGGCTATTGCATCCAGAGCCAATCAAAACGCAGCCTTAATGGCTATCCTAGGCTTCCCCATAGTGATACCTATCTTGATGATGCTTAGCAATCTTTCTTTGAAAGCAATAGCCCCAGTTTACCAGCCTGGATGGTGGATGTTAACGGTTTCACTTTTAGGCTTAGTAATCCTTGTAATGGCATTAGGACTAATCCTATTCCCATTTCTATGGAAAGAATAGAAAATCGTATCACCCAATAGAGACTTTTATCCAAAAGCCATTTAATACTTCAGTTTGGTTATTTTTGAGCATATTTATTAATTATGAAAATAGTTAGATGGAGCCTATCGGCTTGCCTTTTTATGAGTATGACTACACAGGCACAAGAGTTTCGTGGGGTATATCCCAACACCAAAAAAGTAGATCAATTGGATGTGTTTTTTGGTGAGAAAGTAGTGGATCCTTATCGCTGGCTTGAAGATGATAAAAGTGATGAA
>CALMXV010000133.1 GCA_937871155.1 uncultured Taibaiella sp.
CAATAATGATAAGAAGTGCAATGAGTATAGAAAAATAGCTCGTCCAAAATCCTATATTTTGCCATACTCCCGAGAAGGAATATGCTTGGCTAAATAAATTGATACCGCCTGTGTTCCCTAATTTTAAACTACCATCACTAATACCATAATTCCATAAGGGAAGTAGAAGAATAAAACATCCGATTAAAACACGAAAGGTCTTGTAGGACTTTACTTTTAGCCATTCTATATAAAGAAGTTTAAACATGAATTTGCTTGAATTAAGTGACTATAAATTTTGTTGGAGTATGTTATTTTTCAGCAGTCAGTTCGATAAACTTAGCTTCCAATGAGGTTCTTTTTTGTAAGAGATGGGTGAGGATGATTCCTTGCTGCATACAGTATTGATTGATGTGTGCTAGGTCTAATACATTGCCATATATCATTACAGTGTCGTTTGTCATTCGTACATTTTTAGCAGCAGAGTATTGTAGCAACAGCTGTTGTAGCACTTCTAGGTTTTGTGCTTTTACCTCAACACAATCTTCTTGACTGAGTACTTCTTGCACAGGGCCGGTAATCAATAAATGTCCTTGTTTTAAGATGGCCACATGGGTACATACTTTTTCCACTTCATCTAGCAAATGACTCGCCATGATGATGGTGGTGCCGTTTTGATTGAGGGATTTTATCAGTGTTCTTATTTCACTAATTCCCATAGGGTCCATGCCATTGGTAGGTTCATCCAATACTAATACTCTAGGCTTGCCAAGAAGCGCATTGGCTATTGCTAATCGCTGCTTCATTCCCAAAGAATAGGTTTGAAACGTACTGTCTTTTCGATCCCAAAGACCTACTAGTTTTAAAGCAGGTTCAATGTCCTCTGTACTACAATTTTTAATTGCAGCAGTAATTTTTAAGTTGTCAACAGCTGAGAGATAATGATAAAAATTTGGGGTTTCAAGCAGGGTGCCAATTTGAGTTCTGTGATGGTTTGATGAAGGTAAACTAAGCCATTCGTAAGAGCCTGAAGAAGCTTTCAAAACATCTAAAATGATACTTAATAAAGTGGTTTTGCCGCTTCCATTCGGACCTAAAATGCCCATCACACTACCTTCCGGCACTTCAAAAGAGACTTGTTGAAGTGCATGAATACTACTAAAGTTTTTTGATAACTGTTGTATTCTTATGATGTTTTCCAAGATGATGCTTTGATTGTTTAGAAGAGCAAGATAGCGTTAAACAACCTGATATTGGTGTTAAGAAAATTCTAGCAATGCTTGTGCGATTTTATTTTTCCAAGCTCTTTGAACACTGGTGCGTTGTCCATTTTGAGTTTCCTCATCATAGAGTTCTTGTAGTTCGTTTAGCTTTTTAAGATATTCTTGATGGATATTGTGTATTTCTCTATCATAGTTTTTGGATGTGAAAGATGCTTGTTGTAAAGCAACCGCTAATTGTTTGGCAACAAGAATGGTGATATCGAAATGAAGTTGTTCGTGAGATAAGGTGTAAGGATTATTGGCATCAGGAGTAAGCCAAGATTTTGCCTGATCCATATAAGGGTATAATTCTATTTTTAATACTTGGTGGTTACCGTTACTTTTTAGGCTTTGTCGTAGTTTGATTCCGCTATAGGTCATGGCTGTCCAGTTACCTGATTTATCCGGTCTGCCTTTAAAATCTTTATTTGATAAGTTGGGGGTAGTAAATGGTACTTCTTGTTTGCTTTGTAAAGCTGTTGTCAACAGCACTTCAGGTTGTAGTGATTGCGCTGGGCTATTAAAAGAAATGAATAATAGCGATAGGATAATTGAAAGTAGTTGCTTCATTATTTATAAATATGTTGGGGTATTTCAAATCAAATGCCAAAAACAAAATTCGTTTGTATTTAGCGGTCTTTTAATAAAAATAACATTTGATTGTTAGTTGGAATCTTTACTTTCAACGTTATTAAATAAAAAATCATGTTAGAACAACTCAATGAAATTATCCGTCAATTCGGACAAAGTGCTGTAGTGGACAATGCTGATGTGCCCAATGAGCATAATGATGCAGTGATGCAAGAAGCACAAAGCTCCATAATGAATGGGCTACAAGGTATGGTAGCTAATGGTCAGATCAGCCAATTAACAGATATGCTTAATAATGGCGGCTCCTTAGATCAAAACAACCCTGCGGTTCAAGGAATGGCTAATAATTTTCTTGGTGGAATCACTGAAAAATTTGGTATTAGTAAAGAAACGGCAACTAAAATTGCGATGTCTTTAATCCCAATGGTATTGGCTCAGTTTTCTAAAAAAGCAGGTGACCCTAATGATAATAGCTTAAATATTACGGATATCTTAGGCTCGCTTACCGGTGGTGGTAGCGGTTCGGGAGATTTCGGCTCTGTATTGTCTAATATTGGTAAATCTATATTTGGTAAATAATCAATACTAGTTTTAAGTAACATTTTAAAAGACGTATCATCGTTTAACGAGATAGGTCTTTTTTTTGTCCCGTTACTTTCTTTATGTAGGATTAAAACTTCTAACAAGTATTAATTTATGCTTTCATTATACATTTTGTTAAATTACACTGTCTTATTGTTATAAGGCTTGTAATCAATTCTAGTAAAATGAAAATATTCTCTTACCTCATAACACTTGTTTTTTGCTTTATTGTTTCAGTGAAGCCAGCATTAGCCCAAGCTCCTGTAGCTAATTTTACGGTGGCTAATGATTCCGGTTGTAGTCCTTTTTTGGTTCAATTTGTCAATACTTCCATAGGTAGCAACAATACTTATCAATGGGATTTTGGTGATGGGTCAGGATTTTCTACGATTACTAATCCAGGGCATACTTATGGTGCTCCAGGTGTATATACGGTAACATTGATAGCTACCAATAGCCAAGGAAGCAATACTAAAACACATGTAGGTGCCATTACCGTTTTAAGTTCTCCTATTGTAAATTTTAGTGCCAATGTCTTATCAGGTTGCCCACCACTTACCGTAACGTTCACCGACCTTTCCAATCCTATAGTTGCAGGGCCGGCTATCTATGGATGGGGCTTTGGCAATGGAAATACCGCTGCTACTCAACATGCTACTTAT
>CALMXV010000134.1 GCA_937871155.1 uncultured Taibaiella sp.
ATGGCTTTGAAGTATTGAAACTGATAATCTTGATCTGTTTTTACTAAATCCCACAATGGCTGGGCGTAATAGATTTTACTCTGTTGTTGTAAAGCCACTTCAAAGAACACACGATTGGTGTCATCTTGCTCTTCTCCTATTAATACGGGTGTTTGGGGTTTTATAATACCCGCTTTCTCTCTCGCTATTTCAGCTAATGAATTGCCTAATACATCCTGATGGTCATAGCTTATATTGGTAATAATAGACAGTATCGGGTGGATAATATTCGTGCTATCTAACCGTCCTCCAAGTCCTGTTTCTATTATGGCTATATCTACTTTGCTTTCAGCAAAAGCTTGAAAAGCCATTGCTACTGTAATTTCAAAAAAAGAAGGTTGAACTGATTCAATTAACTTCTTATAAGTAGTTACAAATTCAATAACCCATTCCTTAGTTATTAGCTGTCCGTTGATTCGAAAACGCTCTCTAAAATCGAGTAAATGAGGTGAGGTATATAGACCGGTTCGGTAGCCTGCTTGTTGAAATACTGCAGCTAGCATATGACTAGTACTACCTTTACCATTAGTACCTGCAATATGTATCGTTTTAAATTGTTGTTCCGGATTGCCTAACGCTTCACAAAGCAATTTAATATTGGTCAAATCTTTCTTTATAGCGTCTTTCCCAGTTCTCGAAAACATGGGTAATTGCTCATAGAGGTATTGTAAAGTTGATTCGTATTCGTTACTCAAATGCATAAGCAAAGAGGTTAGGATCGGGTTTTGAATTTGATTGTAATTTCCCCAAACTGCTCTGGTGCGGCATTTTGATTGGCGTTAAACTTAGCCTTGCCAATTAGTTGCACTGCCTTTTTAGTTAGTGCACTACTTGTTGTTCTTACTACATTGATAAGAGTAATGACACCATTTCTATCCACTTTAATTCGTAGTACTACGGTGCCACTTTCATTAAACTCAGCTTCAAAAGTCTTAGGGCTTATATCTCTACCAGAAAGCGTATGACTAAAACCACCGGTTCCTGCACCGGGAGTACCAATATAGTTTGCAGCACCCGGAGTACCATTCGGCACACCTCTATCTCCAGTACCCGTCGTATTCCCTTCACTAGAACCATCACGATTACTTACAGCACCATTACCACCTGCACCAGTAGCGCCATTATATACATAACGAGGCGTTTGATGTGGTGTTGTAGCTGAGGTATTGTTAATAGAACGATTGGTATTAGTAGTCTTACGTTGATTTTCTTTATTTATAACGGGTGTCGGCTTCTGTGTTGTAGTTGTTGGTTTTGCAATTGCCGATGCGTCAGGGTCATCCGACTCCATATACGATTTCTCTTGTGACTCTGAAGGGGCAACGGGAGTTGCTGAAGCAAGCGAAGCCACAGCGGCAGGGTCGTCCGTATTCATAGGTTGGTCATCACCGGTACCATCAGCAGAGGTACCTAAATTGACTTCCATCCCTAAATCTTCTACAGGTGCTATCACCGGTACTTGATACTTCCAAAAGAAAAATAACATTAAAAGCAAAGCATGAATACCTAAGGTCCACGCTAAAGATTTCGACCGAATATGATTTGTTGAGTAAGTACTAGAATTGGCTGCCATATTGTTTCTATTAAATATTGACGAACTAAAAGTACAAAAGCAACAGTAACCAATATGCTAAAATATTTCTTGATGGCTTGAAATACTTCATCTATTTTATCCTAAAAACTTTTGATTTAAGTATTCAATGAATTTAATCGCTACTGTTGGTAATTCATTTTCAAAATAGAAAGCCCAATTGAACACTCCAAGCATTTTTTTTGGGAACAATATTGATTATACAACTGAATCAAAGCTTGTGTGTCTGCGGCATGATGTGCTTGCCACCCATTACTACTCCAATTCGAAATGATATGATTGTGTTCAGCCGGTAATTCTGTCAAGAGCTGCAAGGCTGCTTCTTGCTGGGTTAATTGTCCTTGATTATTTGCAAACAAAAAGCGCAAAGGGGCGATGGTATTAATGATGATATTGTCTATAGAGGATTCACCTAACATCTTCTTTTTGGTTTTATGTGGAGCGTCTTCCAAGCGATAATGCTGCTCCCAATAACTACTTGCCGATACTTGCAAAAGTTTTCTTACTTCTTGCAAAGAGGTAGTAGTGATAATTTGAGAAAACAAGGAAACAGATTGATGTATTAATGCTGCAAATTGTGCTAGCCGAATGGTAGGAAAATTTGCAGGTCTTAATCGTAGAAACTTCCAGAGATGTATAGGCATCGGATAAGGCACCTTGTAAAAACCCTGCTTGTCCAAAAATCAACGCTTCAATTTGTAAAAGATTGGCTTTGTGTTTAGCCAAGATTTGTAGTGGAATACTTTTAGCCACAAGCTGAAATGGTGTTGCATTGATTTTAAAACCGAAGTTGGCAGCAAGCCTCCAATAAAATAAACTGCTCCAATCACCATGGGAATTATCAAGTTCCTCCTTCCAATCTACTAACTTTTCCTCCCATCGTTCTGCAAGCATTCTATTGAGCCAGCTTTCTTTTACTATAGTTGCTACCTGCTGCAATTGAGATGCACAAGGTATTGTTTGAATGGCTTGAATCAAGGAGGTATATCGTTCCAAAACATACACGGGTATATGTTCTTTCAAACTTACGGTTGAGATGCTTGGAGAAATTTCAAATTGGTCATCTTCATACACTACATGCAAGATGATATTTTGATAGGCTTTATTATTTTGGTGTTGATGCTTTTTCCAATCAGAAGCTTTTAAATGAAGTTCTACATTTCCAACTAAAAGGGTATTCCCTATTTTGATTTTTGCCTCATCAAAATCAGGTCCTGCATTTTTATTAAGCCTACCAGGATGCTGTACAGTTAAAGATTCACCATTAGTAGTCTTTAAGTGGGCAGGATTATACAAGCTATATTGCCAGATAAACTGTAGTAGGTCTTCACTTATCATAATATCAGGATAAAGTTTGAATTATAACGTTAGTAATATAGCTATTCTTAACGATAATTACTCACTTTAGACCTTAGGAACAAAAAGATAAACGTACTCCTCATTTATTGTATCCTATAAAAATTTAGTCATTTGAAGTTGATACGATTTAGCTTCTTCGTAGGCTTTATCTGCAAAGCTAGAATCTACACCGGCATAAAGAATTCCTCTTGAAACATTGATTAAAATCCCCGCATCCTCATTCATGGCATGGCTGCAAACAGTTGGTACATCACCACCTTGAGCTCCTACACCGGGTATTAAAAAGAAATGTTCCGGACAGATTGATCGCACATGTTGCAATTGTGACGCTTGAGTAGCCCCCACAACAAACATTAAATTTTCAGGAGTACCCCACTCCATTACCTTTTTAAATACTTGCTCATAGAGATACTCCTCTTGTACTTTTTGGAGTTGAAAATCTTGACTTCCCTTATTAGAAGTAAGCCCCAAAACGATAGTCCACTTATCTTTAAATTGTAAAAATGGCTTCACACTATCTTCACCCATATAAGGTGCAACAGTAACACTGTCGAAGGGATAAGTTTCAAAAAAAGTTTTCGCATATTGTTCGGAGGTATTGCCAATATCACCTCGTTTGGCATCAGCTATAGTGAATATATCTTGCGGTATATAGGCTAAAGTTTCTTCAATGGTTTGCCATCCTTTTAAGCCCTGCGCTTCATAAAAAGCCGTATTGATTTTATAGCTTACAGCAAATTCTTTAGTAGCATCTATAATCGCTTTATTAAAGGCTAATGCCGGATTCTCTT
>CALMXV010000135.1 GCA_937871155.1 uncultured Taibaiella sp.
CAATTTGATACCTTTGTTCTTGGGTGAGTTGATGGTAAGTTTTTGATGTCATAATGCAACACAAAGATGAGCCAGAAAACGCATCCGTCTTTCGCGGGCGCGCCCGCGAAAGACGGATGCCCAACTGTTGAACTTGATATTTGAAATTAGGGAATTTATACTATTTAAGCTATACATTATTATTTGAAAAAGTTTCCTACATATTACTGAACAACTTCTGTTATTTTTGCCGTTTCAAAATTTTAGAGAGTAATGATTGATGTACTTTTAGGTTTACAGTGGGGCGATGAAGGCAAAGGTAAAATTGTAGATTATCTTGCTGCCCATTATGATATTATAGCACGTTTCCAAGGTGGTCCTAATGCTGGTCATACACTATATGTCAATGGTCAAAAAATTGTATTGCATACTGTACCTTCCGGTATCTTTCACAGCCATTGTTCTAACCTTATTGGTAATGGTGTGGTCATAGACCCCATCACTCTTCAAAAAGAAATTGAAACCATCACACCATTGCAAGCAGATGCAATGAAGCGCCTATATATTTCAAAGCATGCCCATCTAATTGTCCCTACTCATCGTGCTTTAGATGCTGCTTCAGAAGCTGCAAAAGGTCAAGAAAAAATTGGCTCTACCCTTAAAGGAATTGGACCAGCTTATATGGACAAGACCGGAAGAAATGGCTTGCGTGTGGGCGATGTTTTAGCTCCAGACTTCAAAGAAAAATATGAACGTCTTAAGCAAAAACATCTTGAAATTCTAAAACAATATGACACGACTATCAACTGGCAAGATTGGGAAGCTCCTTTTTTTGAATCGATAGAAAAGCTAAAACAACTAAATATTATTAATGCGGTTTATTGGATAAACGAACAGCTACAACAAGGCAAAAAAATATTAGCTGAAGGCGCACAAGGAAGTATGTTGGATGTTGAGTTTGGCACATATCCGTTTGTTACATCAAGTAATACTATCGCCGCCGGTGCTTGTATAGGTTTAGGTGTTGCCCCTTCAAAAATTGGAGATGTTTATGGTATTACAAAAGCTTATTGTACTCGTGTAGGTGGTGGCCCCTTCCCGACTGAATTATTTGACGAAACCGGTGAAGCATTGCGTAAAGCAGGTGCTGAATTTGGGGCTACTACCGGTCGCCCTCGTCGTTGCGGTTGGATAGATTTGGTGGCTCTTAAATACACGGTTATGTTGAGTGGTGTTACTAAATTAATCATCACTAAAGCGGATGTACTTGACAACTTTAATCCTATTAAAGCAGCAACAGCTTATCGCATTGACAAGGAAGAAACTCCAGAATTGCCATACGATATCTGCACCGACACTATAGAACCGGTATATACCTCTTTTGAAGGATGGAATACTTCTGTATCTAATGCAAAAAACTATGAAGAGCTTCCACAAACTTTTATCAACTATTGTAATTATTTAGAACAGTATCTTGATACTAAAGTTGCTTATATCTCAAACGGTACGGGTCGTGATCAACTAATCAAAAAAGCACTTTAGTAATTTTTTTTTGAAAAAAAAAATTGGCAAATTCCATAAACAATTAAAATTTTACAGAAGATAATTGATGAGCGATATGAAGTCTAATACCACGAAAAAAACTACAACTAAAAAAGCCGCTACAAAGGCTGCTACAAAAGCTAAAACATCAAAGGCTAAAAAGTCAGAAGAAGATGATGAAATCCTAGAGGAAGAAGAGGAAAAGACGACAAAGACTAAAACTTCAGCTTCAAAGAAATCAACAAGCAAAGCTGCTAAAAATGATGATGACGACGATGATGATGACGACATGGATGAAGAAGATGATTTCGAAAAAGATGAATTTGCAGATGAGGATTTTGATAAAGACTTTGAAGAGTTTGATATGCCAAAATCAAAAACTAAATCCGGAGGTACTAAGAAGAAAGGTGGTAGTGATGATTTAGATTTTGATGATGACTTTAACGAGTTTGGATTTGGCAATGATAGTAATGACTTTGATGATGATGATGATGATTTTTAATCTTTCATTTTGAATAGAAATACAGCCTCCTTCGAGCTACCAATCGAAGACTTATACTTTATAAAATTGAAATTGCTGAATTGGTCCAATCAATTCAGCATTTCTGTTTTTTTAGATAGCAATCAATATCAGCACTTCCCCAACTACCAACGATTTGAATGTTTAGCGGCAGTTCAACCTCTTCGAATATATACCCCTATTGAGAATTCAAATTTTTTACCTTCAATAAAAGAGGCTCATTCAATGCACCCAGATTGGTTGTTTGGACATCTTAATTACGATTTCAAAAACCAGTTACATCATTCTTTAGCTTCTAACCAACTTTCTCATTTCAACTTTCCTGAAGGCTGTTTCTTTTGTCCTGAAACCGTTTGCTATATCAAAACAAATGAGTCTGTCCTGACCATTGAAACCTTTCAAGATCCTAATACCATTTTTCAACAACTTTTACAACAACAGATAAAATATACCAATGCTTCATTACCATCAATAAAGTTTGAGAAAAGAATCAATCAAACTAATTACTATAAAAAAATTGAGGCATTAAGAAATCATATTAAAGATGGTGATTGCTATGAAATCAATTTTTGCAACGAAGGTTTTGCTCATCAAGTGGACATCCATCCATTAATTGTTTTTCAAAAGTTGAATGAACTTGCACCTGCACCTTATGCAGCTTTTTATAAACATCAAGACCAGTATATGTCTTGTGCGAGTCCTGAACGATTTTTGTATAAGGACATGGACAAAATTGTTTCACAACCAATAAAAGGAACCGCGAAAAGAAGCAAGGATAAAGCACTAGATGAACTCTATAAGCTTGAACTGAAAAATAGTAAAAAAGACCAGGCTGAAAATGTGATGATTGTTGACCTTACAAGAAACGATTTAGCACATACTTGCGATATAGGCAGTATTTCTGTAGAGGAGCTTTATGGTATTTATAGCTTCCCTTCTGTTCATCAAATGATATCTACTATAAGCGGCACTTTACCGACTCCTACTTCAATTTTAGACGTGTTGCAACATACTTTTCCAATGGGTAGTATGACTGGGGCTCCTAAAAAGAAAGTAATGGAGTTAATAGAGCAGTATGAATGTTCAAAAAGAGAGCTTTATTCTGGTACTATTGGCTATATAACACCAAGTGGAGATGCAGACTTTAATGTCATCATCAGAAGCTTATTTTATAATGCAACTACTAAATACTTGTCCTATCATACAGGTGGTGCCATTACTTATGACAGTACTTCAGCAAGTGAATGGGAAGAAACTGTTTTAAAAGCTTATAATTTGGAAAAAATATTCAATAGTTAATATTGACCCGTGCTTAATAATACAAGTGTACAAGCATCCAATGTTTCAATCCCGTTTTTTATAGCAAGTCTTTCTAATTCCTCATTTTCTGTACCTGGGTTAAAGATGATTCTCTTTGGAGAAAGGCCTAGAATATAGTCATAGTACGGCTTCTGATTGGCAGGATTCAGGTATAAGGTTATCGTATCTAAATCCTTTATCTCCGGTGTTGCTGTAGTTATTTCTACATCTTCTATACTACCGGTTTTTCGCCCAATAGCTACTACATCATGACCATGCATTCTTAGTTGTGATACTGCCCTATTACTGTACCTATCTATTTTTTCTGAGGCTCCTAGCACTAATGTTTTTTTATTCTTCATAGTTATTGCAATTATAGTAACTCAATGATTCTAAAGAAACCGAAGTTACACTTAATTGTACTCAATAGGAGAATTGACTGTTTTAAGTTTCATAAGGATAAAAACTCAACCCTGTATAAATTCAATAATCAAAAAAACAATCCTTTCAAGCGTTTCAACATTACCCTATTTTCACTCACATAAAAAAAGTGCCAGAATTGATTACTGACACTAGTATTATAATACTTGATAATGCTCTTGACTATCTTACCAACGTCACTTCACCTTTATCTTCATAGTACTTGCCATCAGCACATTTGTATTTGATATAGTAGAAATAAACACCCACATCTTGTGCTTTACCCGCAAAGGTGCCATCCCAGCCCCAGCGGTCGTCCAAGCCTTCATACACTTGCTGACCCCAACGATTTTTCACTACAAACAAACTTATCTTCTGATGCCCTTGTGTTATCGGACGGAAAATATCATTACGTCCATCTCCATTAGGACTAAAGGCACTTGGGAAATAAACTTCGCAGCAGTTCTCCGGTTGAAGCCAGATACTATCGGTAGCCGTACAGTTAAAACCATCGGTTATTTGTAAGCTCACCATGCGACCATAGTCGATTCTTGCCCATTGACGGTATTGGTTTTGCTCAGAAAAATATTGTGTCGGTTGCCAGAAATAGGTGTAATCCCAGCGATAGGAACTTTCTAATAGTACAGAATCGCCAGCACATATTTTATTGCCTCCATTGACTCTTCGTATGCTTGCATCAGGGAGTTCTCTTATTGTAATCACATCTTGAACCGGGGCCGATTTACAAGCATTGTCAGTAGCTACTACCGTCACGGTTTTCTGTCCGCTTGATGCCCAGATGATACCGAAAGGACCTGCAGTCTCAGAGGCATACGTTTTACTACCACCATCAAAATCCCATAAGAAGCTATCAATAGCAGGGGTAATCTGAAGAGAAGTTACATTCACCACATCGCCCACACAAGCTTGGTCTTGCATATCAATGTCAAACTTAGGTAAAGCTCTTACCTCTACTAAGTATTTAGCTTCAGGGCTCATACAGCCATGATTGTCTGCTATTAATTTCAACATCGGTTGACCGGAGCTATCAAAGCGTACCACATAAGGGCCTTGGCCGGTACCGCTTAATACGGTTGTTCCCGTAGGGAAGGTCCAGTTAAACGTTACTCCTGTATCGCCATCCGCATTACCATAATAGGTAAAGGTCAAGGTATCTCCAGCACATACATATGGGCGGGATGCCATCATTAGTGCATTCGGACGATAGTTTACCATTATCTCAATTGGCACACGAATACTTTCACAGCCATCTATCGTTTGGGTAACATACCAATAGGTTTTGCCTTGTGCTACTGTAGTCGGGGTCGGTACTATCGGGGTTCCTACGCCGCCAGTATCGGTACTATACCATAACAGGTTTTGGCCCACTGCTGATAGCGGTACGGCAGTTTCATTTTGACAATAACTAACCGGAGTCGTAACCGTTGGCGGTGGGGCCGGTGGCACTACTTGCACCGTCACAGGAACACGATTACTCTCACATCCATTCAGGCTTTGTGCTACATAATACGTAAAGCTTCCCGTCTGGCTGGTATTCACAGTAGGAGCAGTAGTAGTTGCAGTACCGCCGATAGCTACACTATACCAGCGTAAGTTCTGACCATATATTGGAATACTATCAGCTTGGCTGTTCTGACAGAACGTAATTAATGAAGCAACAGCCGGTGGAGGTGGTATTTGTTGAACATAAATTTGTACCGTTGCAGTTGCAGAAGTATCTAAGGGACCGGCACCTGTATCTACTAACATGACAACACTATAAGTACCACTTGGGCCTAGAGCGCCAGCTTGTGCGTTCGTAAAAGTTAATGATGAATCAGTCCTATGTGACCCATCAGGGAGTGTCCAAAGAAAACTATATGTCTTATTTGCGTATGCAGGAGGTACATGTGCTGTTATGGAAAAATTACTGCCTGCACAATATAATCCTGCACCTGTAATCGTAGGTGCATTTGGTTTAGTCTGATAATACATTTCAATCCTACCAATTGGGAAACCATTACCTTCTGTTGAATAATTAATTGCTGGTGCTCCAGTTATTGGAGACTGGTGAAGAAAACGTTGTAAACTTACTGCTTGCCCATTAATAGTAGAAGCAAAAGGTGTTGCAGCTGCGCTATAACTGACACTAGTGCCCGCAGACCCCAAAATCCCAATTCTATCGCCAGCAGAAATTTGAATATTAACTGTCTGAATAACTCCATTGGGTGCTCCTTGTATATAGGTCAAGTTCACAAAATTAGTTGACAATGTAGGCCATGAAACTGGCGGGTTATCATTAATTTTAACTACTTGAATATTTTGTGTTCCTAACCCAGCCTCCGGTGGAATTCTTAATCCAACAATTGTAAAATTTGATGGTGCTGTAAACCAATAGCCACGAACAGCAGCAGAATAAATTGACGCATGTGCAGGTAAAGGCATCATGGTTTGTCCGAAGCCATCTAACGATGTAAATAAAACTAATAAAAATAAAAATGATACTATTCGTTTCATTGATTTTGATTTGGTGTTTTAATTTGGTTTTTCCTTGAAGGATGAATCAACAACACAAGATAAATCCATACAATAAAATAGACATAATTTTCACTAAAATAGTTGGATAAATTTTTTTAACATTGGTATTCTATAGTTGCTTTTGCAATTTAATATTCAATGGTTTCCTATAGTTTTTTATTTGCTTCAGATAGGTTTGGTAAAATCAATCATAATCGAATATTCATGCTTAACCTTAAAAAAATCGTGTCAACTCTAATCTGTTGACACGATTTAAAAATTTCTAATCAAGATATTTTGAAGGTTATCTTACCAACGTCACCTCACCCTTATCTTCATAGTACTTGCCATCAGCACATTTGTATTTGATATAGTAGAAATAAACACCCACATCTTGTGCTTTACCCGCAAAGGTGCCATCCCAGCCCCAGCGGTCGTCCAAGCCTTCATACACTTGCTGACCCCAACGATTTTTCACTACAAACAAACTTATCTTCTGATGCCCTTGTGTTATCGGACGGAAAATATCATTACGTCCATCTCCATTAGGACTAAAGGCACTTGGGAAATAAACTTCGCAGCAGTTCTCCGGTTGAAGCCAGATACTATCGGTAGCCGTACAGTTAAAACCATCGGTTATTTGTAAGCTCACCATGCGACCATAGTCGATTCTTGCCCATTGACGGTATTGGTTTTGCTCAGAAAAATATTGTGTCGGTTGCCAGAAATAGGTGTAATCCCAGCGATAGGAACTTTCTAATAGTACAGAATCGCCAGCACATATTTTATTGCCTCCATTGACTCTTCGTATGCTTGCATCAGGGAGTTCTCTTATTGTAATCACATCTTGAACCGGGGCCGATTTACAAGCATTGTCAGTAGCTACTACCGTCACGGTTTTCTGTCCGCTTGATGCCCAGATGATACCGAAAGGACCTGCAGTCTCAGAGGCATACGTTTTACTACCACCATCAAAATCCCATAAGAAGCTATCAATAGCAGGGGTAATCTGAAGAGAAGTTACATTCACCACATCGCCCACACAAGCTTGGTCTTGCATATCAATGTCAAACTTAGGTAAAGCTCTTACCTCTACTAAGTATTTAGCTTCAGGGCTCATACAGCCATGATTGTCTGCTATTAATTTCAACATCGGTTGACCGGAGCTATCAAAGCGTACCACATAAGGGCCTTGGCCGGTACCGCTTAATACGGTTGTTCCCGTAGGGAAGGTCCAGTTAAACGTTACTCCTGTATCGCCATCCGCATTACCATAATAGGTAAAGGTCAAGGTATCTCCAGCACATACATATGGGCGGGATGCCATCATTAGTGCATTCGGACGATAGTTTACCATTATCTCAATTGGCACACGAATACTTTCACAGCCATCTATCGTTTGGGTAACATACCAATAGGTTTTGCCTTGTGCTACTGTAGTCGGGGTCGGTACTATCGGGGTTCCTACGCCGCCAGTATCGGTACTATACCATAACAGGTTTTGGCCCACTGCTGATAGCGGTACGGCAGTTTCATTTTGACAATAACTAACCGGAGTCGTAACCGTTGGCGGTGGGGCCGGTGGCACTACTTGCACCGTCACAGGAACACGATTACTCTCACATCCATTCAGGCTTTGTGCTACATAATACGTAAAGCTTCCCGTCTGGCTGGTATTCACAGTAGGAGCAGTAGTAGTTGCAGTACCGCCGATAGCTACACTATACCAGCGTAAGTTCTGACCATATATTGGAATACTATCAGCTTGGCTGTTCTGACAGAACGTAATTAATGAAGCAACAGCCGGTGGAGGTGGTATTTGTTGAACATAAATTTGTACCGTTGCAGTTGCAGAAGTATCTAAGGGACCACCATTTCCAGTATCTACGGTCATATAAACCTGATAAGTACCAGATGGTCCACTAGGACCTGCTTGTGCATTGGGGAAATTATAAATAGAGTCGGTATGTTTAGAACCGTCAGGGAAGGTCCATACAAAACTATAGTTTGAATTGGCGTAACCTGGAGGCGGAACACATTTCATCAGAATATTGCTTCCAGCACAAAAGAAACCAGCTCCACTAACAATAGGGGCCGCGGTTTGAGCGGGTATCAAATCAAAGCCAAATTTGGCCGCCACCTGCTTGGCTTGGTCGGCAGTGATGCCCGTGAATACCACGGCTCCCTGCGCCAAGGTATCTTTCCGGCCTTCGAGGTTTGTTTTGGCATCCAACACGATGGTTTTGGCATTGGCATTTTGAGATTTCACCCAATATGCGGCCGACAA
>CALMXV010000136.1 GCA_937871155.1 uncultured Taibaiella sp.
AGATTTGATACATTTGAAGCAAAAGAAATTCATGTACACATATCTAGCCTTAGGCGATTCTTATACCATTGGTGAGCAAGTTCCCCTTCAAGAAAACTTCCCATTTCAACTAGTAAAAAAGCTACAGGCTGATGGGCTAGAAGTGGCACTGCCAGTGATTATAGCAAAGACGGGGTGGACTACTGATGAATTAGCCACAGCCATTCGTGAAGAAAACATTCAAGAAACTTTTTCGTTTGTAACACTTTTAATCGGGGTCAATAACCAATATCGCGGTCGTGATACTGAAAATTATTCTATTGAGTTCAAACAACTATTCCATCAAGCCATTGGTTTTGCTAACGGTTGTGCGAGTCGTGTATTTGTAGTTTCAATTCCTGATTGGGGAGTAACTCCGTTTGCAGAAGGAAAAGATAGAAGAAAGATAGCAGAAGAAATAGATGCTTACAATTTTGTAAATAAAACCATCACTTTGGAAAATGGTGCCCATTGGTTGGATATAACTGAAAGCACCCGTACTAATGGAACTGAAGCCGATTTCCTAGCCGAAGATGGGTTGCATCCTTCCTCTAAAGAATATCATATCTGGGCGCAGCAATTATCATCGCAAGTATTTCAAGTCTTAAAAGCATAATCACAAAAGATTTTGAATTAGTTATTCTAATTTTGCCAACTATTTATATACAAACACATGAGAAAACTCAAACACGCACTTTTATTAGTGTTTCTGATGCTTCCATTTTTGTCTATTGGTCAATCAGACAAAATACCTGTGGATAGCAAAATCAAAACCGGGCAACTGCCAAACGGGTTAAAGTACTTTATCATTCAAAACAAGAAACCTGAAAAGAAAATTGAATTGCGATTAGCAGTTAATGCAGGTTCTATTTTAGAAGATAACGACCAACTTGGATTAGCACACTTTTTAGAGCACATGAACTTTAATGGTTCAAAACATTTTCCTAAAAATGAAGTAGTGCATTACCTACAAAGCATCGGTGTGGAGTTTGGTGCAGACCTTAATGCCTACACTAGTTTTGATGAAACCGTTTATATCCTTCCTATTCCTGCTGATGATAAAAAGAAAATCGATCAAGGGTTTCAAATCTTGGCGGATTGGGCTGGAAATGCCTTGTTGGAAAATGAAGAAATCGACAAAGAAAGAAACATCATTTTAGAAGAAAGTCGATTGGGTAAAGGTGCCGGTGACCGCATGATGAAAAAATGGTTGCCTGAATATTTGAATGGTTCATTATATGCTAATCGCTTACCTATTGGTGACGAAGCCTTGTTGAAAACCTTCAAGTATGACGTTCTTAAAAGATTTTACAAAGACTGGTATCGTCCGAATTTGCAAGCTGTAATGGTAGTAGGAGATATAGACCCTGCTGAAGCGGAACGCCAGATTAAAGAAAAGTTTAGTTCGCTTAAGAATCCTGATAATGCAAGACCACGTCCTCATAGCTTTGAAGTACCTGCTCGTACAGCTAGCAAAGCAATGGTAGTAAGTGATAAGGAACAACCTTATACGATGATTCAAATTATTGGTAATACTAGCAAAGAAATTCCCTCAACAACACCGGCTGAGTATTTAGATGATGTAGAACAAAACCTTTTCAATGCGATGCTTTCTGCTCGTTTAGATGAGTTGAAAAGTGCTGCAAACCCTCCTTTCATCTTTGGCTTTGGTGGCTTTAGTGGCGGTTTTGCTCGTTATACACAGAGTTTTCAATTAGCAGCTATTTGCGGTAATGATAAGATAGAAACAGCTATTGATGCTATCGTAAAAGAATCGATGAAGATTAAGAAATATGGCTTCACCGCAGCAGAGTTAGAGAGAGCTAAAGCAAGTATGTTAGCCGGCTATGAGAAGATGTATAATGAAAGAGACAAAACAGAATCGAAGCAACGTGTAGATGAGTTGGTACGTCATTTCTTGACCAACGAATGTATCCCCGGTATCGAATGGGAATACAATTTCGT
>CALMXV010000137.1 GCA_937871155.1 uncultured Taibaiella sp.
GTTTAAGTAAAAACAATATGGCTAAACTTGATAAGGCTTTTCATTTTACGAATTCCGGAAATAGTGAAATTGCTTGTATATGGTTTGTAATAGCAATTAAAACAAACTACTCTTCTGCATATCCTGCATTAGATAAGTTCTTGAGTTCTGTTGGTAGAAGGAAATTTATTGAACCAATCTATGAAGCAATGATGAAAAGTGGGAAAGAGAAAATGGCTAAAGAAATCTATGAAAAGTATCGCCAAAACTATCACCCATTAGCACAGATGACTTTAGATAAACTAGTATTGAAACAGTAAGCTTTAACAAATGAAATTAGATTGAAAAAATTTCGTCATAAACATTAACTGGCTTTTTTAAAAAAAATCCCGATGTACTAAATACATCGGGATAGGACTGTACTTACTAACCCATCGTAAGTCATACAAATATCTACAAAATTTTTGTAAATAAAAACACTGAAAAAGTAAGCTTATATTTTTGGTAGAATTTTAAAAAAATCGACCTGAAACATGCCATTATGGCGCTCATCGAATTATCCAGATGCCATATTGGCTTTTATCTTTTAGAATTTCTGTAAATAATTCAGTAATCTACAACTGGAACTTGGTTTGATTTGAACTTAGAAATTCAAAAAAATCAAATCATGTATCAAATCAAAAATCAAATCAACAAAATGCCAATGTCATTTAGTAACCTTCTTGAAGACATTTTCAATAATGGCAAATCACTGACAGATGAAATATGGAGTGAATCTAAACTCCATGTACCTGTAAACATTTCAGAATCAGAAAACGCATACATCATCAGTGTAATTGCTCCTGGAATTAAAAAAGAAGATGTAAAGATTAGCTTAGAAAAAAATGTTCTCAGTATCGCATATGACCAAAGCGAATTAAACACTGAGTCAAATAACAAAACACTAAGATGCGAATACAAATTGAAGCCTTTCAAAAGGAGTTTTACCTTAAATGAAAAAATCAATACCGCTGAAATTGAAGCTAAATACCTTGATGGCATCTTGGATATTACGTTACCAAAAAAAGAAACAACCGAACCCGAAAACCAAACTATCACTATTGCATAAATAACCCCCTAAACCTCCAATCCGTTTTAGATTAAACTCTAAAACGGATTTTTTTATAAAAACAAATGACAATTGACGATATTTCAAAGACAAATGCGTATATTTGTTGAAAATTAAAACATGAAACAATATAAAGCAAAATCTAGCGCACCTCATTTTCTTGAAGAACAGCAAATAAACTATAGTATTGTTGATGATCGTAATGTTTTGCTTTTAATAAATACTGTAAAACAAGGCATCAATTATGATACCTTTATCAACATTACCCAAAAAAGTCCATTTAATATTGAGGAATGGTGTGACTATTTACATATTTCTGAAAGAACTGTGCAACGGTATAAAAAAGACAACAAATCATTTGACCCAATCTATTCTGAAAAAATTATTGAGCTTACTATGCTTTTTAAATATGGTTTTGAGGTATTTGGCTCAAAAGAAAACTTCAATTTATGGCTCAATGCAAAAAGCATCGCTTTAGGCGGCTTTAAACCTAAAGAATTATTAGATACTTCTTTTGGAATTTCATTAATTAAAAATGAACTTACCGCCATAGAACACGGAGTACTTGCATGATTGTATATAGACTCGTAAAATCAAAATGGAGTGAAAACCTTTCTGGCAAAGGAGCAGAACTTGCAGGTGGAAGATGGAATAGCAAGGGTACTTCAATGTTGTACACCTCATCCTCCAGAGCACTATGTGTAGCAGAAATTTCAGTTCATTTACCTTTAGGAATTATCCCAATTGACTATAGCATCATTAGTATTTCTATTCCTGATGAAATAAACATTATGGAAATTCATCCTTCCACATTACCCAAAAATTGGAATTGTTTCCCCTACGATGATGCAACACAAAAATTGGGTGATTTATTTATTAAAGAGGAAAAGTATTTAATTTTGAAAGTGCCTCGGCAGTTGTTCAAGGTGATTATAATTTGCTTATTAATCCACTCCATAGTCAGATAAATTCAATAAAAATTGATTCAAAAGAGCTGTTTCATTTTGATGATCGAATGTTTCTAAAGCGATAATTTTTTCAATTTATTTCTAACTACTGTTACCAATGTTACAGTAATAAAATTTGTATTGCCTCAAATTTGCTAAATCAAAATCATTTGATGTAAATAATAATCAAAAAATAAAATTTAGCTTAGTTATGAAACACGAAATTGAAACACAATGGATGGGTAAAATGCAATTTAATGCATTAGTAAATGAACATACAATCATAATGGATACTCCGGAAAGAATTGGTGGGGAAGATCTAGGTACAATTCCTAAACCTCTTGTATTAACGGCACTTTCAGGATGTACAGGCATGGATGTAGTGGCTTTACTTCGTAAGCAAGGTATCGAACTTAATAATTTCAACATAAAGGTTTCCGGAGAAATCAGTAAACAACAACCCATAGAATATGTTGCCATTCATGTTGTGTATGATATTACTGGTGACATCAATTATCAACAACCAACTTTTGATGTAATCATGACTTCACAAGAAAAAATATGTGGTGTCAGCAGCATGTTAAAAAAAATTATGCCTGTTACATGGAGTATTCTTTATAATGGAACTGAAATCTTCAATAATCAACATTAAACTTTAAAACATTTTCTTTAAATATTTTTTAAAACAACCAATTTATGAACAACAAACCAACAATTATCGATGTAAGAACGCCCATGGAATTTATGGGTGGACATGTAGTGGGTAGCATTAACATTCCTCTTAATGAATTACCTAATCGAATAGAAGAAGTAAAACAGCTGCAACAACCATATATACTTTGTTGTGCAAGTGGCGGGAGAAGTGGACAAGCAGCTAACTATTTAAAAAGCCTTGGTATGGATTGTATGAATGGTGGAAGCTGGTTAGATGTAAATTCGAAAGTTCAGTAATTTTATAAAAAAAATAATCATGTTGAACGAAGCTTTTTGGGATAATCGTTATATAAATAATGACACCGGATGGGATATGAAACAAGTCTCTCCTCCTTTAAAAAGTATTATTGATTCGTTAAATGACAAGCACTTAAAAATTTTAATTCCAGGATGTGGAAATGCTTATGAAGCTGCATCTCTCGCTCTACAAGGGTTTACTAATGTCACCTTAATCGACATAGCTCCAACACTTATAAATAGGCTAAAAAAACAATTTTCCGATTCAAATATACAAATAGTATTAGGAGATTTTTTTGATCATCAAGGAGGTTATGACTTAATCCTAGAGCAAACATTTTTTTGTGCATTAAACCCAAAACTAAGACCTGACTATGTTCATAAATGTTTTGAACTTTTGAATCAAAGTGGTTCTTTACGTGGTGTTTTATTCAACATAAATTTTGAAAATGATGGGCCACCATTTGGTGGAACCCAATCTGAATATGAATCTTTATTTTCTCCTAGCTTCTATTTAGAACACATTGATATTTGTCAAAACTCTATTGAAAAAAGGCAAGGGAATGAATTGCTAATTAATTTTAAAACAACAAAAAAATAAAATGGTACTAAATATTATCAAGCGACTTTTAGGCTTGGGGCCAAAGACAGACTACAAAGAACTAATGAAAAATGGTGCTCAAATAATTGATGTAAGAACATCAGGTGAGTTTCATTCTGGTCATATAAAAGGTTCGGTAAACATACCTTTACAACAATTAAGTGCGAATATAAAAAAGATAAAAAAAGACAAACCAATAATTACTTGTTGTGCTTCTGGAATGCGTAGTGCTTCTGCAAAGTCAATTTTAAAATCAAATGGTTTTGCTGAAGTATATAATGGAGGTGGCTGGGCAAGCCTTCAACAAAAACTATAAATAAACTAAAGTTATTTTAAGGTCTATAAATGCCTTTATTCATTCCAATGTGTTTGTGAACTTAATCGTACAAGCGCATTGGGATTCTTTTTGGGTTTTACTTTACGACACTTATTAAAATGATATGTTTATTTAATCACTACTTAATACTTTTGCGCCATGACAAGCAATATAGAACTTGAAGAAGATTGGGAGGATGCTGAACTCGAAACTGAAGAAGGAGACATAGAATTAAAAGAACGCTTTCGGATTACAGTTACAAAAGGGCAAGAGCTCATGAGAATTGATAAATATCTCATGAATATTGTAGAAGGTGCAACTAGAAATAAGATTCAGCAAGCTATAGAAGAAGGATATGTTACGGTGAATGGTCAACTTATAAAGACTAATTATAAGGTACGTCCCAACGATGAAATAATATTAATAGAAACACGTAAGTCTGAAACGATGGACGTGCTTCCGGAGCAACTACCATTAGATATTGTTTATGAAGACGATTCAATTCTAATCATTAATAAAAAACCTGGAATGGTAGTACACCCTGGATGTGGGAACTCATCAGGCACCTTAGTAAATGGATTATTATATTATTTACAAGGCGAAAATATTGATACATCGTCTTTGTATAGAGTTGGCTTGGTACATCGAATAGATAAAAACACAAGTGGCTTAGTAGTCATTGCCAAAACAGAAGCTGCTATGGCTGATCTAGCTGCACAATTTAAAAAGCATACTGTTTATAGACGATATATTGCCTTAGCTTGGGGTGATTTCTCTGAAGATGAAGGTACAATTGAAGGACATATTGGAAGGAACCTTAGATTTCGAAAAATAATGGATGTATTTCCTGATGGCGACCAAGGCAAACATGCAATAACTCATTTTAAGGTTTTAGAAAGAATGAATTATGTGACGCTTTTAGAACTCCGATTGGAAACCGGCAGAACCCATCAGATACGCGTACACATGAAACACATCGGTCATCCATTGTTTAATGATGACACTTATGGAGGAGATAGAATAATCAAGGGAACAGTTTTTACTAAATACAAGCAATTCGTTGAAAACTGCTTTGGAATATTGCCAAGACATGCACTACATGCTAAAGAACTAGGCTTTGTTCATCCGGTAACCAAGAACTGGATTCAGTTTACATCCGAATTACCGAATGATATGGAACAAGTAATTACAAAATGGAAAACCTATACAAACGGGATGACCAAACAAGTAAAAGATAAGTTAGATAATTAGTTTTATCGAGCTTCTTTTTAACTACTTAAAGCTTATAGCCGTAACATTTCAGAAATCATATTTAACATGTTAAAACGTTTTTTACCGTGTTATTATTAATAAATAAACTACTTTTGTCGGCACTTTTTAAATTAACTATAATCAATAAATAGTCATGTACATTTCAGCAGTGAAGAGCCAATTATTAATTTCTATGCCAAGTGGTGGAGAATGGATTTGGATACTATTAGCCGTAGTAGTATTGTTTGGTGGCAGAAAAATACCTGAGCTTGCAAGGGGTATT
>CALMXV010000138.1 GCA_937871155.1 uncultured Taibaiella sp.
GAGCGAGCCTCGAAGCACCCTGAAATAGTGAAGCAGTGGGATGAGGAAGGGCATCTAATCGGCAACCATAGCTATCATCATGGATTTAATTTTGATTGGCAATCTACAGCTAAGATGCAAGAGGAAATATCCAGAGCTAATAAATATATTGCCACTATCATTGGAAAGACGCCTACTTTTTTTCGTCCTCCTTATGGGGTTACGAATCCCAATTTGTCCCAAGCAATTCTCAATACCCATATGCATTCCATAGGCTGGAGTATCCGTTCTTATGATACCACAGCTAAAAATGAACAACAGCTTTTGGCGCGAATTTTGAAACAAGTGACGGGTGGTGATATTATTCTATTGCATGATAGTATGGAAATCACTGCTAAGATTTTACCCCATTTAATCACTCAATTGCGTAACAAAGGATTTAGTTTTGCACGCTTAGATACGTTAATAGCATTACCAGCTTATGAATAAAATAATTGTAACAGCCGTTTTCTCCTTGTTTCCATTAGTTGCTTGGGCACAGCCTAAAGGATATACCTCTGTGAAAAATACTACAACATTTGAAACCGAATTATCAAATGCAAATGCCGGTATCCGCACTATCAACAGCGATTTTAGTCAGACTAAAAACATGGCTTTATTAGCAGAAAAAGTGAAGTCGAAAGGGAAATTCTATTTTATGAAGGAAGATAAAATTAGAATAGAATATACCCAGCCGTTTAGCTATATACTAGTGATGAATAAAGGACAAGTGCTGGTAAAGGATGAACAGAAAACTAGTAAAGTCAATACTAAAAACAGTAAGGCTTTACAGTCAGTCAATAGAATAATGATTGATTGTATGCGTGGCACCATCTTGTCCAATCCGGATTTTAAAGCTTCCGTTTTTGAAAGTGGCAATAGTTATCTAATAGCATTGATTCCTTCACAAGCAGCTATGAAAAATATGTTTTCTGGGATTGATATCTACCTGACCAAAAAGCAATTTGATGTTACCAGATTAGTGATGAAAGAGAATGGTGGCGACTTGACAGACATGAATTTTTCGAATGCTCAACACAATCAACCCTTGAATGAAACCCTGTTTAAAGTTAAGTAGTTTAAGTCTTCTATTAGTGGTGCTACTTGGTGCTTGTGGCAATCCCTATAAAAAATTACTTCAACAACCAACTACCTCCTCAGCGTTGCGTTTTCAGCCGGAGTATGATAAGGTTTTGTATCGAGGTATAGTGGATGGGAAAATGATATGGAAACGCTTTCATTTAAGCGGCATTTTGATGTTTAAGAAAATGGAGGATAGCAGCATACGAGTCGTTTTGCAAAATGAGATGGGGGTAAGCTTTTTTGATTTTGAATGGGATAAACAACAGCAGTTTACTGTGAAGCAAATCATCCCACAATTGGATAAGAAAGCCGTAGTAGCCTTGTTACAAAAAGATTTACAACTGCTCTTAATGATAGGACTTCAATCACAAACGGAGTCCACTTTTAGTAAGGATGAGGAAACCTATCAACGATTTACTTTAGACAAAGGATACGTATATTATATCAGTACAAACAATCAACTAACCCGTATCGAAAATGCCGGCAAACAAAAAGTAACGACGATATCTTTAGGTGGTAAAAACGGTTTGAAGGAGTTGCCGGAACGGGTGGTTTTCAAGCATCATAAGGCTAATTTTACCATTCAATTAAAAAGAATAGATGACCATGTTGAGGAATAATTTTTATCAAGTACAAAAAGTACTAGCAAGCGAACAACAAGTGGAAGGTGAGTTGCATTTTGATGCGACCCATGACATATTTAAAGGTCATTTTCCCAATCAGCCGGTAGTGCCGGGTGTATGTTCCTTGCAAATTATAAAGGAGCTTTTGGAAGAACAATTGGGTGTTAGTTTACAGCTATCAACAGCATCACAAGTGAAATTTTTACAACTACTCACTCCGGAATTATCCCCAACCTATCTTCTAAAATGGGAAGAACTAGAAGCTGGTATATCGCTAAATGCTAATTTCAAAATAGAGAAAGAAGTGTTTAAATTTTCCGGTATTTATCATC
>CALMXV010000139.1 GCA_937871155.1 uncultured Taibaiella sp.
GAGAATAGCCGGAATACTAATAGCAAAGCCTGCGTTGAAAAGTTTTTTATTAGGTTGCATGGTCTTAGGAAAGCTCAACATAATGTCAATAGCAAGAATTACAAACCAATTGATAAGAAGTGGCTCACTAAAATAATTGAAAGCAGGATACAATGAGGTCAGTGTGATATACATTAAAGCTACAAAGCTACCGGGCTTGCCAAATAACTTATGGCGCTCAGCAATATAATTTAGATAAATAGCTTGTAAAAACACCATGATAACCGCAATCATAGTATAACCCATAGCTGATAACGGCAATAGCTTTAAGATACTCTCAAAAATAAGATGATTGGGAAATGCAATAGGCATGACGGGATGTAACAGTGCCTGTTGCTTCATCAAGAGCAAAAAGATAAAAAGTGCTATGACAACAAAGGGATTGTTGTTTTTAAAAAATCGATACACAAATTTAATTTGGGGCTACAAAATACATATTCTCTTGAGGAAAGAAGAGGAATTCTGAGAGAGAGATAGATAAAGAATTCTAGAGGGATGTCTTAGACTATTCACTTGAATAACATTAAATATACCAACGGAGAAAGATGGTGGGTTGGGAACTTGTGTATATTTGGGAGTTGGAAGTTGTGCGTCTGACACAAAGTGACTCGTCCTAAAAAAAGTTTACAGTTTAATTGATTAATCCTGCTATAAGTTTACAGTTCATTTTTAGTCCTGAACTGGGTTTACAAATGTACTTTTTTTCGATAATAATTCTTCCATAATCTTTCTGTTTTGATTTTTGTTTTTGAATGATGAATACTGTTTGGAGTGAAGTTACTGATGCTCATGTGAGGTCTTTCGCTATTGTATAATTCCACTACAGCCTTTAGCTATCCCTTTGCATCCTTGATGTTATCAATGTCATAGGTTTCTAAATATTCGTCTTTGATGATGCCGTTTATTCGCTCAGCAACGGCATTTTCTAAAGGGTCACCATTTTCAGTCATACTAATTTTTATATTGTAGTCCTGCAATAGCTTTACATAAGCATGGCTACAATATTGAATGCCTCTGTCGCTGTGATGGATAAGGTTCAAATGGTTCTCTGCCCCCAAGGCAGAGAGAGCCATTTGCAAGGCTTTTACGCTTTCAATAGCTTCCATTGTTTCGGCTACTTGATAACCTACAATTTTATGAGAGTAAGCATCAGTAATAAAGCTGATGTAAAGATGTTCGCCTGTGTTTATTTTCCAATAAGTAATATCACTCACCCAAAGCTGATTGGGTGCATTAGGAACAAACTCACGAATAAGGTTTGGATACTTTCGCAACCAGTGATAGGAGTTTGTTGTTTGTATTCTACGTTTGCGTTTTCTTACCAATAAATGATTAGCTGAAAGTACATTGAACATTGCATCTCTGCCTATTTTTATTTGATGTTCCAATATAAATGGTTGCAGCATTTCATACAATTTTCGTGTTCCCATTCTGCGATGACTTTTACGTATTTCTTTTACCTGTTGTATTATCAAATCTTCTTCCAGGGTGGTTGATATTCCTTCCCAATTGTTTTGATAATAAGCCTGTCTGGTGATACCAATTAAGCGAAGCGAATCACGAATACCATTAAAAATAAAAAACAATATGAGTAAACCATCCACATAACTTGGCTAATCCTATGTGTGAGAAATTACTTTTCATGGCTTCTATGGTTTGGTATTGAGCTTTTTTCTGATTGGAATTTTAAACTCAAAAAGGTCATTAGGATTTTAGATTGTTGGTATTTGGAAGGTTTTATTGCAGTT
>CALMXV010000140.1 GCA_937871155.1 uncultured Taibaiella sp.
TTACATCCGCTTTACCCATTAGGATGACAATGTTTGAAATCATCAAACCGGCTACCATCAAGCCAAAGGCTGCCCAACCCAATTTAGGCGCACAAAACCGTGTGTTTAATATTACCGTAGAGCCAAAATACAAACCAGCAATCTCGAAAAAAATAATCCAAAATATCAATGCATTCAACCCATGAAAGGTGACCAAACGATAGTACCATTCAGCACCTAAAAGGTGAACGGGTTGATAGCGAGTGAAAACTAGTAGTATGGCTGCTACAACAGCTAAGAGCAATGAAATCACTGCAAATACTGCATTATATCGGATAAGTTTTTCCGACTGAAGGTCAACTTTAAATCCTGTTATATCGCAAGTCCGAAACATGATGTCGTATTTTTAGAGTTAATTTTTTAATGATTTTATATAAGCAATTACTTGATCCAATTCTTCATCCGTCAATGGGAAAATAGGCATAGGAGTCTTCTCAAATCCTACAGTCAGTTTTTGATTCGGCTGTTGAATAGATTCCTTGATATAAGCATCATCAACAGTTACCATAATTTCTTTTCCATTTTCCAAAACCTTTTCTTCTTTTCCAAACAAGCCTTTCCAGCTAGGGGCAACTTGGCTGGTGCCATCAGTTTTATGACAAGCAGCACATCCTTTTAAGGTATATACTTGTTCTCCCATCAACACCATTTCAGCTTCTGTAAGTGGTGTACCAGATGTTTCAGCTATTGGAGTAGGGGCTTTCTTCAAGTTTTCGTAGCCATATTGTTTCAAGTCTTCATCTTTTTCGATAACTACTATTTTCCCTATCATGGTATGGTGCCCAATACCACAGTATTCATTACAGATTACTTTGTACTCACCTACATCAGTAGGTTTAAATTCTAGTACATAATCATATCCAGGATAAATCTGGAAGTTCATATTAGTTGGCTGAAGTGAGAATCCATGCATCACATCTTTTGATGACATGTGCAATTTGTAAGCTTGGTCTTTTTGAAGAATCAAGACGGGACTCCAGCGCCACATTTCTGCCATAAGAAATACATCACTATTAGGCTCCGGACGAACAACAGGAATGCCATTATCCACGCCTACCATATTCTGTTTGATATAGGCTTCGCTTAGCTTAGTGAACTCTGCAGTACTGGTACGGTACGTAAGGTCTGAGGGATTTTGACGACCATATACGTGCCATAAAATCATCCATACAAATAGCATGAGACAAAGGATGAGGGCAATCACCATCCACATTTTCTCATCTTTGGAAACTTTTTTATGGAACCATCCCTCTGCCGGACTGAATAAACTCATATCGATGTGTTTTAGAAATTAGAATGAATTATTTTATTAGTTTATTTTTAATTTCTTCCGGTATTGCCGGCAAATTTGATAACTCCATGACACCCCATAACAAATAAAATATGGCATAGATGGTTACTCCTAAAAAAAGAAGTAACATAAAATCATCCATGATCATTCTTCCGAATGATGCTTTGGGTTTTTGATCTTGACTGTTTTCCATGTTTTAAAATTTTTCTGTGATGAACAGCTATTTTATGAGGTTAAAATTAGATGGAGGAAAAAGCCTAAACGAAGAATATGACAATAAAATGTCAATAAAAATACGTTTTCGTATTTTTTTAGCTTTCGTTCTTAATATAATTGATGGAAATCGTATATGTAGCTAATACTTGAAACTAAAGTTTGGCAAAATCTAAGCTTCGAAATATAAAATTGAATAGAGCTTTTAGTAAAACTAAATGACTTTCACCCAGAGTAAAACGTAAAGATAAAATGCAAGAAATTTTCAGCTATTAAGTTGTTGGAAATGAAGACAGTCCTGCAATTTCACGCAATGCAAGTAAATTCATATAACTAAATTTTCTGGCGATAAACTGAATGATTCGTTCTTTCTCGAAGTCTTTTAATACGGTAGATACTTGTTCTTTTGTAGTACCTACTAAGTCTGCGATATCTTGGCGGCAAAACCCAATTCTAAAACTTTGTTTGTTGAGCTCATATTCATATACCTCAGCAAGCATAAGTAAGGCATCTGCTACTTTTTCACGAACTGATTTATGAGCTAGTTTTATGGATTTATGTTGAATCACTTCATGTTCATTCAAAATCTGATTAAAGATTAGTTGTTTTAATTGAGTACTTTTTTCTGTAATACTATTAAACAAATGCAACGGAATATAGCAATATTGAACAGGTGAAACGGCAGTAGCAGAGCTGCTGTGATGTGAATGGCTTGAATTATATCGATGCCCTAAAATGGTTCCTTTTCCTACAAAGTTCAAGATGAACGGTCGTCCTTGCTTGCCATTCAATTCAATTTTCAAATAGCCGCTTTTTATAAAAAAAATACCTTGTATAGGATCTCCTTCAGCAAACAGTCTTTCACCTTTTGATAAGGAGATACATCGTTTATACTGGCTAATGAAACTCAATGTATCATTATCACAATTCTTAAGAATGGAGCAGTTTCTAATCTTGCAAGTGATACATTCAGTAAATTTATAAGCCATGAGTTGGGTAGTTAAAAATTAATTTTTTCGATAACGTTAGCTTCAAGAAAAATCCATTTTTTAAAACATTTAATTCAAACAATCAATCAAAAAAAATATAAATAAAATTGAATTTCAATGATGCTGTTTTAGATAAATGGTGATTTCAATCATTCTAAGTAAATTGATAAAAAGATATTCTCATTTCCTCATTCAGCATTTCAATTCTTCTCTTTTAAAATAAGTTCATGCATCTAAAGACTTCTAGAATTTCATACTAATTAATCTTACAGCTACTTGCCTAATTCCTACTAATGCTTATTTTTGACAGCTACTAAATTGGTTTCTTTTGAAGACGCTGCTGAATTCTAAACAACTTGATATAACGCTTCAGCGATTAGCGCATGAGTTAATTGAAAATCATCTAGATTTTTCCAACACAGTTATTATTGGGCTGCAGCCTAGAGGGATTTGGCTTTCTGATAAGCTCGTTTATATACTTAAAAACATTACAAAAGCCAAAGAACTAAAGTATGGAAAATTGGACATCACTTTTTATAGAGATGATGTTTATCAAGAGGGAGCTAAGCTGATACCTTCACAAACTGAAATAAATTTTAGTGTTGAAAATAAAAAAGTCATTCTTGTAGACGATGTCTTACATA
>CALMXV010000141.1 GCA_937871155.1 uncultured Taibaiella sp.
GTGTAGTGTGCATATTCTGTTTTTAACCGTGCCCTACGAAACATAAATCGGTTATTGAATTGCTTGAGAAGTCGCCACCACTATATGTACTGATACCTTTTGCTTCTGCCCATTGAAACTGAGGTTGGATATAACCACTGAATCTTAGTTGGTCTTTATCCCCAAATTGTTTGTTTAGGAGTTTCCCTTTTTTAGTGGTCGTATCCATCATTTCAGATAGTACATACTGTGCTAACACATCCATAGGAAACAGCAACAATGGAATCCCTAATAAAAGTAGTAGTGACCTCATAATTTTATTATTGATGCAAAAGTATTTTAGCTAAAGTAAAATTCTAATAAGAAGCGCAAATGATAATAATTTGATAATACAAAGATTTTTCCGGTCGATTTAACTTTAAAATTTTTATCCGAATAGATAGGGCTCTTTTATTGATTTTTCTAAGTTCAGAAAGAATGCTTTCCTTTCCAAGCCACCACTATACCCAATCAATCGATTACTGACTCCTATGATTCTATGGCAGGGAATAATGATGGGGATTGAGTTTTGACCATTAGCAGCACCCACAGCCCTAGATGCATTGGGGCTTCCGATAGAAGAGGCTATACCTTTATAACTGCTTTTTTTACCATAAGGAATTTTTTGAAGAGCTTGCCAAACTTTATTTTGGAAAGTGGTTCCTAATAGTTGAATTGGTAGGTCGAAAGTTGTTCTTTGTTGCTGAAAATATGATTTTAGTTGATTGGCTGTTTCTTGTAATAGTGGATGGTGTTGATCTTTTATAATCATCCATGAAGGATTCTTGCCCTCCCATTCCTCCTTCCAAAGAACAGCTATCAAATGCGTAGCAGTAGCAATAAGATACAATTCGCCTATGGGAGTTTGGATATTATTATAGTAGTAAGTAACGTTTGTAGAGAGCTGCACCAGAAAAGATTAAAAAACTAGTAAGTTACAAGCAATAGGAGAGTTATACAACTTCTATCCAAAAATTACAAGCAAACATTAGTTAACGGCTATACCCCTTTAGGTTTTTTTAATACAGCATTAAGATTAAAAGCGATATTTTTGTCTTTTTATCATAAATATATAATTATATGACGGCTAGTTTTGATATTGCCAACGACATTGATGTTCGCGAATTGATTCCTATAAAGCGACATGAGCTTTTACTTCAGATTTTCAAAGATCTTCCATTGCATGAAAATTTTGTTTTTATCAACGACCACGATCCATTGCCTTTATATTATGAGTTTCGTTCTATACATGGCGATGTAGTAGGATGGGAATATTTGAATAAAGGCGGAAGAGAATGGAAAGTACGTGTCACTAGAACAGGCGATTCATTAGGTAAAGATTTTATGGAAGTATCTACACTTATTGACCTAAGAAAGGTAGAAGAGCAAGATTGGAATCACGTAGTATTTCATCGTTATAGCATGATGGAAGAAGGAGATACAATGGAGTTAGTAGCTGCAGCCGACCCTAAAACCATCCATGGCATCTTTGTTCAGAAATTTGAAAGCAAACATAGCTGGATTTATAGAAAGAATGACCCAGGTGAATATGTAGTGCATATCACCAAAAAAGCTACCAGCGGATTAGGAGATGATGGATATGCTGTAGTGAATGAATTAGACATTCGACCTTATACTCCAACCATAAGACACGAAATGTTTTATGAAGCATTCAATGAAATAAAGTCAGGCGAAGCATTTGTATTTATCAACGACCACGACCCAAAACCGCTCTATTATCAAATGGAAGCTGAAAGCAAAGAACCGTTTAAATGGGAATACTTAGAGAAAGGGCCGGAACTATGGAAAGTTCGCGTGATAAAAGTGAATGGATAAAGTGTATAAAGAGTGAGTAAAAACAAAAGCTGTCTTTTTTATGACAGCTTTTGTTTTTTTTAGTGGAAGATGAAACTTATTCAACAGCTTTAGCGTCTTCAATCAACACACTAGCTTTATTGTTGAGCATTTCTACAAAACCACCGGATATTTCATAGACATCGCTATTGTTATAGCTTTTGTCTTTCACAATCTTCAACTTGCCTTTACCTAAAGCAGCAATAATTGGTGCGTGATTGTCTAATAATTCAAAAGAGCCTTCTACACCTGGCAATAATACGCCATAAACGGTGCCGCTGTAAACTTTATGCTCGGGTGTTAAAATATCTAATTGCATCTTGCTAATTATCGTATAAAAAATTAAAACTATTAAGGGTAAATAATGAAAGCTATAATTAGTTTTTAGCTTGTTCCATTAATTTTTTACCCTTAGCAATAGCATCATCAATAGTACCTACAAGGTTGAAGGCAGCTTCAGGATACTCATCTACTTCACCATCCATAATCATGTTAAACCCACGAATCGTTTCTTCGATTGGTACTAACACCCCTTTCAACCCTGTAAACTGTTCAGCTACATGGAATGGTTGTGATAAGAAACGTTGTACTTTACGTGCACGAGATACAGTCATTTTATCTTCTTCACTCAACTCATCCATACCTAAGATAGCGATGATATCTTGAAGCTCTTTATAGCGTTGTAAGATTAACTTTACACGGTCAGCACATTTGTAATGCGCCTCACCTACGATAGCAGGAGTAAGAATACGAGACGTAGAATCCAATGGATCAACAGCAGGATAGATACCCAAATCTGCAATTTTACGAGACAATACCGTAGTTGCATCTAAGTGAGCAAAGGTAGTTGCCGGAGCCGGATCGGTAAGGTCATCAGCAGGTACATATACTGCTTGTACCGAAGTAATAGAACCTGATTTAGTAGAGGTAATACGTTCTTGCATTAAACCCATTTCGGTAGCAAGTGTAGGTTGGTAACCAACCGCTGAAGGCATACGACCTAAAAGGGCAGATACTTCAGATCCTGCTTGGGTAAAACGGAAGATATTATCAACGAAGAAAAGGATATCACGACCTTTACCTTTGCCATCACCATCACGGAAATATTCCGCCATAGTAAGACCGGAAAGTGCCACACGAGCACGTGCTCCCGGAGGTTCGTTCATCTGCCCGAAAACGAATGTCGCTTTACTTTCTTTCAAATCGTTCATATTAACAGCAGATAAATCCCATCCTCCTTCTTCCATACTATGAATGAATTTTTCGCCGTATTTCACAATACCGGCTTCAATCATTTCACGCATCAAGTCATTACCCTCACGAGTACGCTCACCCACACCGGCAAATACGGATAGACCACCGTGACCTTTAGCAATGTTGTTAATCAATTCTTGAATCAATACGGTTTTACCAACTCCGGCACCACCAAACAAACCAATTTTACCACCTTTTGCATAAGGCTCAATCAAGTCGATAACCTTGATACCTGTAAATAATACTTCAGTAGCTGTAGATAATTCTTCAAATGCAGGTGGCTTTGCATGGATA
>CALMXV010000142.1 GCA_937871155.1 uncultured Taibaiella sp.
AGCCCACGCAGAGTGGCAATTGCGCGGATTCTTGACCAATAAAATCCCCTTGCTTCGCAACCTTTCATGGTATTTAGTGGCGGGAGGAAATGCGTATTATGTCAATCCGAATTTTTATCATGCGGAAGCATTTGTTGGCTTAGATAATTTGGGCTATGGCATCTATCGATTCTTTCGGATAGATTATGTAAGAGGCTGGAATAATTTTGGACAACCCATTAATGCCGTACGTATAGGAATTTCACCCAACAGCATTCTTCAGCTTCCTTCAGAAAATTCATCTACTGAATGGTGATAATGAAAACACCGTTATACAAGATGAATAACGGTGTTGAAAACTTAGCTAAATGAATTGATTGATGTTATCAGAATGCTCTGTTGATTCCAATAACATAGCGGAAGCCTAAATAATCAGGACTGGCATAAGGTGGTCGATTGATGAAGAACGGCATATCGAAACGTATCGTTAGCGGTTTTGCTTTTTCAAAAACTCCCCATTTTTTTATTGTAGCTGCAAAGCCCAATCCTGCATCCATTCTAAAATCACTTACAGTAGTAGTAGGTGTAGAAGCATAGTACGGTTGGTTTTTCACAAGACGGCTCATCTCTATCACACCGGCATCCGCAAAGAGATAGGCATCCATGCTCAGCCAATTTCTTGTAATGCGTGGGCGTAGGTTGATATAGTTGTCAAAGGCTACTTCGATATTGATAGCTGCACCGCTTCTTCCTTTATAACCGATCAATAGGTCGCCATTTTTTTCATCTGCTACATAATAACCGGCATAACCCCGTAGGTTGAGCCCTCCACCTTGATGAAAATGATTGATGTCATTACCTCCTATAGCAGCCCATGATGGAGGCACGATACCAACACTTCGGGTATATTTATTCTCCATCATCTCTTCTGGGTTAGCGCCGGAAAGCCATAGTACGCTCTCTGAAGGAAGATTCGCGCCCATACCCAATCTAGCAAAGATTCGCCCTCTGATTTCTAATTTTTTGATGGTGAGATAATGTTTTGCTTCTAACTGGGCATAGCTATAGTTAAAAGCATTGTACTCATTGCCATTTAAGAAAGGAGTTCTAAAAGTAGCAGTTGCATATAGGGTGCCGTTTTTAGTTTTATGAGTACGATACAAAACTAAGTTGATACTATTATTTAGTCGTTGTTGTGAGCTGCTCCATTCGTTGGGATAAAGAAGGTAGTCGTTGCCATATACATTTTGTCGCCACATCGATTGGAAAAAGAAATCTGC
>CALMXV010000143.1 GCA_937871155.1 uncultured Taibaiella sp.
AAGTGACGACTGTGATACTGGGCTGCTTTATACTTTTCAGCTTTCCTTGGCTCTGGGCATTGCATGATAAGTATGGGGCTTGGATAACAGCTACTTCCGGCAAGCTCAATCTATCTTGGTATCTTCTGGGACATCCTATTTATAAAGAGAGCATAGACTTACTAATACCTCCGACCTATACCCATTCCATTTTCTTTTGGGAAGACCCATTTTATGCGAATGGTGCCACACCAAATTTTTTAAGTTCTACAAAACTTTTCTTATTACAGGTGATTCGGGTTGGCTATACGCTTCTTAAAGGAATTGCAAGCATGAATGAGCTTTCAGCATTTTTTTTACCCATTAGTTTAGTTGGGTTAGTCATCATTTTATCAAAAGAAATAAGACAAAATTTTCCAAAGCCATTTTACTTACTGGCTATCTTATTTTTGTTATTTCCGTTAGGCTATCTCCTTATCAATTTTGAATCAAGATATTTATGGGTATTAGTACCGATAAGCCTTTTACTAGGAGCATGGCTTTATGAATTCTATTCACCGCTTATACATTCCAGCTTTCTTCGATACCTTATTTTAGGGATATTCTGTTGTAGTTATTTGGCAACACCTATTGATGAAATGAAACGACTGTATCGTGTAGGAGAAAAAGAGTATCAACTAGCCCAGCAGTTAAAAGCTGCTCCTATCAACGGTAGTTTTGCTACGAATATTCCTCAAAGCAAAGAGATGCAACAGGTCATGCGAATCGCTTGGTTTTCGGGAAATTCGTTTTACTATATGCCTATTGCACCTACTAGCTCACAACAATTGTTTAGAGAACTAGAAAGGTACAAGGTTCGCTATTTTTATATGTTTCAATCCTCGCCCTTAATAGGCAACATGCAATTTGAGAAAGAACAAGGACTTCCTTATACACCCATTTTTAAGGACAGTACTTTGCTAGGTTTGACCGTTTACCAACTGTACTAAGCATTAATAAGCTGGTTAGTATATGAAAATGTTTAGGATAAAAGTTGAATCACTATAAACATATCTATAAATAATTTACCTTTGCCCATCTTTTAAAAAATTACCCTTTATGGCATCAAAGAAAATACAAGAGCTATTAGCCGACCAAGCCGAATTTTACTTGGGTCATCAATGTAAAACAATTGACAAATCTGTACTACATCTTCCAAATGCAGAGACTGTAAACAATGTGTGGATGCAATCGAATCGCAATACACAAACACTTCGCAGTATTCAAACATTAATGGGAAATGGACGTTTAGCCAATACTGGTTATGTATCTATCCTACCGGTAGATCAGGGTATTGAGCATAGTGCCGGTGCCTCTTTTGCTCCTAATCCAATTTATTTCGACCCAGAAAACATCGTGAAATTAGCAATAGAAGGTGGCTGTAACGCAGTTGCTTCTACTTATGGTGTTTTAGGTTCTGTAGCACGTAAGTATGCACATAAAATCCCATTCATTGTAAAAATCAACCACAATGAATTTATTTCTTATCCTAACCGTTTCGATCAAATCATGTTCGGCACAATCAAAGATGCTTGGAATATGGGTGCAGTTGCGGTAGGCGCCACTATCTATTTCGGATCTGATGAAAGTGCTCGTCAAATTGTAGAAGTAGCTAAAGCTTTTGAATACGCTCATGAACTTGGTATGGCTACTGTACTTTGGTGTTATTTGCGCAATAGTTCTTTCAAAAAAGATGGCGTAGATTACCATACTGCAGCTGACCTTACAGGGCAAGCTAACCACTTAGGTGTAACGATCCAAGCGGATATTATCAAACAAAAATTACCTACCAACAACGGTGGTTATACGGCTTTAAACTTCGGTAAAACACATAAAAATGTGTACGAAAAACTTACAACAGATCACCCAATTGACCTTTGCCGTTATCAAGTTGCTAACTGCTATATGGGTAGAGTGGGGCTTATCAACTCCGGTGGTGAGTCAAAAGGTGCTTCTGATTTATCTGAAGCGGTAATGACAGCTGTAGTTAACAAACGTGCCGGTGGTATGGGGCTTATTAGTGGTCGTAAAGCATTCCAAAAAGACATGAACGTAGGTGTTGAATTATTAAACACTATTCAAGATGTTTATTTGGATGATAGCATTACCATTGCTTAATCGTATTTCTAACATTTATCGTCGAGAGGTTGTATATAAAAATACAGCCTCTTTTTTTTCTATTGTTTAGGCATCGTATATATAGTACCTTCAATTGGCTAAAAATTGGAATCAAAAAATATGCTTAAGTCTTTTGCATTAGTAGGATTGGGTGGGGCGCTAGGCAGTATGGCGCGATATGGAATCGCAAAAATCTTTGTGGACGTAACTAGTGCCTATCCCCTAGCCACAGGCATCACAAATGTCATAGGTTGTTTTTTAATAGGGTTATTAGTAGGCTTTGCAGAAAGAAATGAATGGCTTCAAGGAAACCTTTTATTACTTCTATCCACAGGCTTTTGTGGTGGCTTTACTACCTTTTCTGCCTTTGCTTTGGAAAACTCCTATTTAATCCAACAAAAACTTCTTACTACTACTATATTGTATAGCTTAGGCAGTCTAATTTTTGGAATTTTAGCCTGTTTATGGGGCTTATCACTTACTCGATAAAATCGTCACATGAATACTTTTCAACACCAATTTAATTATACTAGCCTTACCTTTCAAG
>CALMXV010000144.1 GCA_937871155.1 uncultured Taibaiella sp.
CGTTGGATGGTGAAGGAAGTTTGTTGCAACGACCTATGCATCCTCTAGTAGATATCTTACAACAAGGAACTGTAACCGTTACGGACTTCAATGGATATTTACCCATAACTTTTAAAGGACCTTTTCAAGCTACCGCATTACATGTTAATGGGTCTTTGTCTTCTCAATACCTTTCCGGTTTGCTCATAGCGCTTGCATTTACTGCAAAGCAAAAAGTAGTAATTACAGTGGATAATCTTACTAGTAAACCTTACATAGATATGACTCTTGCAGTTTTAAAGGACTATGGTAGGGCAGCTGGTAATGAGAACTATCAGCAGTTTTATATAACTCCCATAAATCAACCATTACCTTCAGCCGTATCAATAGATATAGAAGCCGATTGGAGCAGTGCTGCCTATTGGATTGTGGCGGCATTATTGAATGGTAAGGTGCAACTTCAAGGCTTGTCAGAAACGAGTTGCCAAGCGGATTCAAGAATAATGGAAGTGGTGTTGCAAAGTGGAGGACGATTGTTTTTTAAGGATGGAATTTTATCTATTGAAAAGACTGAACACTTAAAGCCCTTTAGCTTTGATGCTAACGATAGTCCTGATTTATTTCCGATACTTGCTGTATTCGCCTCCGCCTGTGAAGGCATATCCAGCATTCGTGGATTACATAGATTATTACATAAAGAAAGTAATCGAAAGCAATCTATACTTGCTCTGCTGGAACAGTTTGGAATACCATATTCAGTAGAGGAAGACACCCTTAATATAGTTGGCGTACCAACATTGAAAGCCGCAACCATTGATAGTTTCAACGACCATCGGATAGCTATGGCAGCTAGCATTGCCGCATTAAGAGCTAATGGAAAAGTCGTAATTACTCAAGCAGATTGTGTAGCAAAGTCCTATCCGGATTTTTTTCTTCACTTACAGCAACTAGGTGTTAGTATAGCAACCGCACTTTGATAGTTCCTTTTACTTGATTTAATATTTCATAAGCAGTTGAAGATAGTTGCGTATCTACATCTACCACTACATAGCCTATACTATCGTTAGTTTTTAAGTATTGTGCTAATATGTTGATGCCATTATTGGCAAGCAGGTTATTGATTTCAGAAAGTACACCGGGAATGTTTTTATGTATATGCAATATTCGATGCGCTTTTTCCAAAGGTGGTAAATCTACGATAGGTATGGTATGAGAGCCATGTGTAGCACCCGTTTCAATAAAGTCAATAATCTTCGTACTCACATCGATACCAATATTCGCTTGTGCTTCTTCGGTGCTACCTCCTATATGTGGAGTAAGTAAAACATTCTCCATGCTTTGAAGAGGGCTTAAAAAAGCATCTCCATTAGACTGTGGCTCTTCAGGGAAAACATCCACTGCAGCACCTCTTAATTTTTTTGTGGCTAAAGCTTTTTGTAAGGCATCAATAGCTACTACTTCACCTCGTGCATAGTTGATGAATAAAGTAGAAGGTTTACAATAGGCAAGCGTAGCTTCGTTGATGATGTTTTGGGTATGAGGCAAGGAAGGAACATGAATAGACAATACATCACAAGCTTCCATAAGACTTTTCATATCAGGCATAGCACGTGCATTGCCTAAGGGTAGTTTTTTTTGAATGTCGTAATAAAGCACTTTCATCCCCATGGCTTCTGCTAATACACTTACTTGGCTACCGATATTCCCATAGCCAAGAATGCCAAGCGTTTTCCCTCTTACCTCATGGCAGTTGTCGGAAGCTTTCATCCAGATACCTTCATGGGCAAGTTTGTTTTTATCCATCACTTTTCTGAAAAGCATGATGATAGCACCTATCACCAACTCCGCTACCGACCGAGTATTTGAATAAGGAGCATTAAAAACAGCAATTCCTTTATCTCTGGCGGCTGCTAAGGCTACTTGATTCGTGCCAATACAAAAACATCCTATTGCTAGGAGTCGCTCTGCATGTTTCAATACATTTTCTGTCAATTGCGTTTTGGAGCGAATGCCTAAAACATGTACCTGTTTGATAGCAGCTATCAATTCCTCTTCACTCATAGCGCCTTTTAGTGTTTGTATTTCTACATAGCCATGCGCTTGGAAGGCTTGTATTGCATCCGGATTGATGTTTTCCAACAACAATATTTTTATCTTATTCTTCGGGAAACTTGTCTGCATAAATATTGGGTTAAAAGTAAAGATTCTATCCTCAAAACATGAAGTATTAGCAATGGGTTACAATAAAATCAGCTCGTATATGAAACAGTCATTTCAAACTTAGTGAAGTAAAAAATAAAAGAGATGCTTACATTGAAAATTGTAGGTACTAAAATTATATTTGCCCTTCTAATTTTTATATACGCTTAAGCACTCTTCGTTTTATGCCTTACTTAGAAAAGCATTTATATATTCAGCCCTCCAACATTCCTCAAGCAGGCAAAGGGTTATTTACCAAAGTAAGTATAGCTAAAGGGGAAACTATCGTGGAATATAAAGGAAGAAAGACTACTTGGAAAGAAGTAGAAGATAAAGAAATTGACAACTTGTATATCATGTATGTTACAGAAGACAACGTGATAGATGCGGGCAAGCACCTTAAGTCTTTTGCACGTTATGCAAATGATGCCAGTGGGCTTACTAAGATAAAAGGGTTGCAAAACAATGCACATTTTGTGCATGACGACACCGGTAAAGTATATATGGAAGCCAAAAGAAACATAGCCGCCGATGAAGAAATCTTTGTAGGCTATGGCAAAGATTATTGGGATACTATTCGTAAGAATATGAAAATAGATGCCCAACAAAAAAAGAGATAGTTATTTTTCTTTTGCTAATGAGGGATGGCGTATAAACTCTTTATTTCTATCAAACAAATAACGATAGGTAGCTAGTTTTCTAGTAACTGTTGCACCGATACTTTCAGCAATGTTCAGCATCTTAGGGTTAAAATCACCTACCCATTGCATTTCGTATTGGCTATATTGCTTACTAGCTTGTACTACTTTGGCAGTTTCAACTATCATAAAAGAATCGATACCTTTCCCTTGAAATTCTGGAATGATACCAAATACCAATCCTACAAATCGGTCGCATTTTCCAAAATACTTAAGCCATAAGAATTGTAGTTTTTGCCAAAGTCCAAACTTGCCATTAAAGTATTTGAAATATTGATTAAGGTCAGGAAGATTAAGAAATAAAGCAATAGGCTCCTCTTTATAATAGGTAAACCAGATAAGGTCCTCATCAATCACCGGCTTCATTTTTTCAAACATCTTTTGCACCGTGCGTTCCTCTAATTCCTTACCGCCACCATGGCCTGCCCATGCTTTGTTATAGATGTAGGTAAAGTCCTTAACGTATTTAGTAAGGTCCTTCTTTCGAAGCCGCTGACAACGATAATTTTTATCTTCAGAAAGCTGTGCATGACGCAGATAAAACTTTTCATCCAATTGGGTTTTTAATACAAAGCCAAAGCAAATCTGATTAAAGTAAATATGGAAGCCATAGTTTTCAAACAACGTTTTATAATAAGGAGGATTGTAGTTCATGCAATATAAAGGCTCTTGAAATCCTTCTATTTGCAAGCCCCACCATCGATCTCGCTCTCCAAAGTTGATGGGGCCATCCATTGCTTCCATTCCTCTTTCCTGAAGCCATTTTTTGCAATGGTCGAGCAAGAAATTAGCAGCTTCTTGACTATCGATACATTCAAAAAAACCAATGCCACCAGTGGGCTGATCATTTAGATATTTCTTGTTGACAAAGCTGGCACAACGGGCAATAGTTTCGTGGTTGTCGTCTTTCAAAAGCCAACGCTCACATTCACCATGTTTGAAAAATTTATTTTTATCCTTGTCAAAAACTGCCTCAATATCTTTATCCAACGGACGTATCCAATGCGGGTCGTTTTGATAGATTCGATTGGGGAAAGCTAAAAATTCCCGAATGTCTTGAGCTGATTTGACCGATACTATTTGCATATTGAGAAGCTAAAGTAAAAATAGGTTTGTTAACCGTAAGTTGTAATGCCAAATGTTATCACTAGCCGTTACTATTATTTATTCGGGCGTAGGAATATGACCCCAGTTTTCTCCGCTCTTAATTCTACTGATTTGTTGTCCGGATACTCGAAAGTTTTTAGCCAAACGACTAGCAGGAACGCCTCTGTTGAGTTCTTTCTTTACCAACATAACTTGAGTAACCGTTAGTTTCGAATAACTAGGCTTGTCTTTAGGTTTGTATTTACGTTCCAGCTTTTCAGCTATTACAAATGGGCTTTTATGCTGATGCAGTTTGTTTTCATCAGGTGTCATCCATTTAAGATTCTCTACACGATTATTCAGCTTATCATAGTCTAAATGTGCAACAACCTTTTCTTCTGCAGTTGGAGCCTCAAGAAAGTAGGTTGCTACCAAACGATGCACTAAGAAATGATGATAAATGGTACGCTTCTTAAGATCCGCTTGAAGTTTTTTACTGATAAATTGTTTCAGTGTTTCAATTTCATGGCTGATAGCTTCAATGGTGAATGCCGGTTCGTTTGTCTTCAAGTATTCACGTCTGGTTTTGTATAAGGCGGATAAGTTGGCCTTCCATTCATCTACTTGTGTTTGCACTTGAGCGGTTCTGTGTCGATATAGTTTTAATCGTATGACTTTATATCCTTCCGTCAAGGAGCCTTGCAAGAGATTGCCGTTAGATACTTTATTAAAAGAACGTACACGCCCCCAATTAGAAACCTCAAACCGACAATCATTGGTAAATTCAAAATTAAAACTGACAGGTTTCCAAATTTCTTTCCATTCCATAAGATTCAAAATTTAAATAGTTCATTGATACCGTTAGCTAAATAGCTATTGTGTATTTAAGATAGGGAAGGGTAGGCATTGAATAAGCAATAAAAAAACTCTTTAATTCTTACCGTTAGCAAGGAACATTGCACAGCAGATAAGGGTTAAAGAGTTTTTATTCATTCACCATAATTCTTCTTTATTGCAAATAATAAGGAAGCAAAATGGTATTTTAGTTTAAGTGTAGTTTCTGGCGAATATCGCTAGGGATACCTTTTTTATGTAGTAAAAACGCGGTGGTTTTATATTGTACATAAGCTTTGGTTACATAAAGATAGCCTTTAAAATCATTCTTATCGCCCCAGCTATTTTTTACGATATAGTATTCCTTGCCGGTTTGGTCTTTAGCGATTCCTACAATGTGCATACCGTGGTCGTCAGTAGTAGTGTAGTTGTCAAATGCTTCTTGACGAGCATTAGCTGTGATCTTCCTTTCTGTTTGTGGTCCGTTGAAAAGGTTCTTTTGCTCTTTTTCATTCATATCTTCCCATTCTTTTTCCGGTACAAAGGCCACTCCATTCTTCCAGCTAAAGTATTTTTCTGTTACATCTGTTGCCCAAGAAACACTATAGCCTTTAGATAAAGCATAGTCAATGATATCTGTCATTTCTTTCATCTTCACATTATACACCTTGTCGTAGCTCCAGTTGTCCGGCACCATCAGCATCGTTTGTTGGTAGTAAGGTTGGTCGGTAAATGAAGACAACTCTACATAATCATCAGGGTTAATACCTACTACTTCATCCGCAAAAGTTTGTGGTGTATAAGTAACTCCTTTATATTCGAAGGTCTTAGGTACTTTACCTAGATAGGCATCCATTACCGCATTAAAAGCTTTTTTCCAGCTTGGTGTAAGCTTTCCGTTTGGGTTTTTAATCACTACGTCTAGCATAGCTTTTAACATACCTTGCATTTCACCAAATTTATTCTTGTCAGTACCATAATGCAGCCCGGTATATGCTTCTTGAGGCATTGCCCCATATTTACGATACATATTGATTACGTCATGACAAGCTCCACCATCACCCCATGAAGCATCTCCATGCATTCTTACATAGTTATCGGCTTTGTCGCTATACACACATCTTGCCGTATAGATTTCAGCAATGTCCACCGGTTTTTTGCCCATTCTCACCATCTCACTTTCTAAGAAGGAGTTGGTAGAGTAACTCCAGCAAGTACCACTGCTAGCTTGGTTTTTCACACTGGTTCTTTCTACATTTATTACCGGTGTAAACTCAAATTTTTTCTTAGCAGAGTCACTTTTATTTGCATCTATCTTTTTGATAAGGTCGTCTTGAGCATGTGTAAGCGCGGGGAGCAAAAGCATCATACCCATCAACAGTTTCTTCATGGTATAAATTTGATTGTTATTTTTTAGAGCCGCGAATATAGTAAATATTATGGCGTAGCTTCTTTATACTTGCCTATAAATAATTGTGAAAAATGATAATGTGACGCATTGGATAATGGCTCATTGGCTACCTTGATTGGGTGCTATTTTATATTGTTTATGATCGCACCCATTGCCATCTTACTCCAGCTTGCAACCATCTTCCTGGCATCACCGCCCCTAATAAATCACTATAATATTGGTCAAAAATATTATCAGCTTGTACAAAGACCTGTAACTTGTTTTTAAGTATCGCATAACTGATGCGTCCGTTCAATAAAAAATAATCTTGACTTACCGGTGCAATTAAGGCATTTCCTTGTTGTGGGTTTCTGAATTTATAAATACCCGTGAGGCTTATAGCTACATTTTTATAAACATATTGAAGATTGAAATTGCTCATAAATCGTGCATGGGAGGAAAGATAAAAAGAAGGTTTTGCTTCACTGGTTTTGCTATCCAGCCAAAGAATACCTCCGTTGACTATTAATTGATGTTGTTGCCATTGATGTTGAAACTGTAGGTCTGTTTCAAAACCCGTAGTAGTTACTGCAGCTATGTTTTTAGCTAATGCATAAGTGCCTGTTGAAGTAAGGTTATCTTGTCTTGGCATTTGTTGATAGGCAGTCGGTGTCCAGTCGATTAGTCTTGATTGAATACGTTGGAAGAAGGTGCTCGCTATTTTTAAATTAAAGGGAGCCAACCAATCAATTCCTGCTTCATAGTTCCATCCGATTTCCGGAACGAGCCAAGGGTTTCCGACACTACCACTTTTTACGAAGGGCTTATTGTAGTTGTTATATTTCTCAGTAAAGTCCGCATCACGTATTGAGCGGCCACCACTAGCCCTTAGCTGCCATTGATGGTAATGAAAAGATGCGTTTATTTGTGGTTGCCATTCTAAAGGATGTCCTTCAAAAGACTCCACTCTTAAGGAAGGCATGAGTTTTACATAGCTGCCCAATTGTTGCGTTACAGTGATGAAGGGCGCCAAAGAAACTTGTTGATGATTGCCTCTGTCATTAGAAATGATTTGTCGGTTTTGGTAGTTGATGCCCGTTGTTAGGAGGGTGTACTCTCCCATCTTCTGCTGATAAGTAGCTGTAGCTTGCAGTAAGGAAGATTGATTTTTATTGGCCATAGAAGTTTTGTTATAAGCATATTGATCTTCCATATTCTTATAACCTGTTTGAAGTTGAAAGGTATATTTTCGGTGTTGATAGTTCAATCCAAGTTGTTGCCACCAACCTTTTACTTGCTCTGTGGCTGTGTCAGAAGAGAACGTGGTATAAAAATTTTGAGCTGAAAAATCACGATGGTCATAAGCGGTTCTTGAGGTTAAGGTCCAGTGTTGATTCAATTGTAGCCTAGCACCCAAAGAGGCTGTTGTATTGTGTAAGTAGCCATCGGTACCTCTTAGCGGAAAGCCATCAGCATGGTTGGAGAGTAGTCCGGCATCAAGGGTTAGTTTTTTAATCCTAGTATAGCCGCCTAATGAAGTATTGAATAATTGATACGCACCGGCAGCTATTTGAGCAGTTACTTTGGTGTCTTGTCCGTTAGATGCAGTGGTTGCAGTTTTAGTAATGATATTGATAACACCTCCAACAGCATCTGAACCATAAATGGCTGCTGACGCACCTTTTAGTATTTCTATACGGTCTATTTGTACAGGAGTGATAGGGATATATGCTGTGAAATGTCCAGTGTTAGGGTCGTTGAGGCGCAGCCCATCGAGTACTACTAATACTTGCTGATACGTACCTCCACGCATGCTGATATCGCTTTGTGAGCCTTGTGGCCCTCTTGTTTGCACTTCTATACCGGGTACATATTTCAATAGTTCATCGATCGAATGAACCGGAAGTTGATGAAAGGTTTCGCCTTTTATGATAAGAACATTCCTACCTGTTTGCGAAGCTTTAACAGCAGTAAGTGATGAGGTAATGGTGATGTCATCTAAAGTGGTTTCTTGTGCTTGAATAGAAAATGGTGTGGCAGCAATACAAAATAGGCCTGCCCATGCAATCAGTTGTTTTTTCATGAAACTTAGTTGGTGAATAAATAAAAAAATGCTGCCAACAATACTTGATGACAGCATGGAATACAAGGAATACCTAGTAGCGAAAACTGGTGCTGCTACTGGTTTTTGAAAGGTAGTAAAAAAGGTTTCTAGATGTAAGTTAAGAGGACTATCAGGAGGCACCTCATCTGTTTCGCTTGATGGATTAGCATTGCACCAGTTAGCAACTGAGGTTGGACTTGAAGAAGGTTGTTTTCCAAGCAAGGCATCAGTAACTTCTGCCTTTAACCTACCTATAGTTACTTGCTTGCCTATACTCAAAAACACCGCATAAGATTTTCGACTCCAATAGCGAAATCGTAAGGGTCTTGTTTTATGGGTTGTTGCCTTCATTTTTTACGGGCGCAAATTTAAAGGCATTTACTGCTAATTTTCATCAGACAAGGACTACAGCCAATACATTTTTATTTATCCAAGACTTATTTACCCAATGTCTTAATACCTTAATACCACAAACACGAAATTGTTTATGAACCTTTTTCTTTTTTTAAAATAGTTCTCCCCTTATTAGCGGTAGGTTTCATCTTCTGCAAATTTGTACATTTGCCCCTTCAATATTTTTTATATGATGCGTCAACTATTCGCAATCGCAACAATCGCCTCAATGGCTGCTGCTTGCAATACGGCTAACAAACAATCCGCTGAGCAACCTAAAGAAGATGTTTTAGCCGCCCATGTGGATTCAACCGTAAACCCGGGAGATGATTTTTTTACATTCTCTAATGGCAAATGGATAAAAAATAATCCTATCCCATCTGATGAAACTAGCTGGGGCATTGCCAATCTGGTGAATGATGAACTATATACACGCAAGCTGACCATCAATGAAAATGCAGCAAAGAAAGGACGCACAGGTATCGAATCAATGATTGGCAACTTTTGGTTGAGCGGTATGGATACGAATGCGATTAATCAAGCCGGTGTTACTCCGTTGAAAGCTGAGTTGGAGGCTATTCAAGCAGTACAAACATCGGAGCAACTTATCAAGCAAGCTGCATCGATGCATGGCTATGGAGTCAATGTTTTTTATAGCGAAGGAGTAGGGCAGGATGAAATGAATAGCGAAGTGATGGCTTACTATTTAATGCAAGGTGGCCTCGGTATGCCGAATAGAGATTATTATTTTAATACCGATATACGAACAACTACTGTTAGAAATACCTATCCAAAATACATTGCCAAAGTATTTGAATTGATGGGTAATGATACCGCTACTGCTCAAGCAAAAGCAAAGGCTATACTAGGCTTTGAAACCAAGCTGGCAGCGGCATCTCGAAAACTACAAGACCTTCGTGACCCCTACAAAAACTATAATAAAATGAGCTTGGGGAATATGGTAAAAGATTACCCAAATAGCCAATGGGATGTAGCCTTAAAAACTATCGGTGTAAAACATATAGATAGCGTTATTGTTGGGCAGCCGGAATTTTTAAAAGCCTTGAATGGCTTGGTGAAAACAGAGTCTATTCAAACACTTAAAGACT
>CALMXV010000145.1 GCA_937871155.1 uncultured Taibaiella sp.
GATTTTTCTTTTTCATGATGTTATGATTTTGTTATTAAAGATAAAGGGTTGGAAGGAGAAAAGCAAGAGTAATTAGAACTGCAATTTAATTTAATGCTCTTCAAAGACTTTTTTTATATTGTTCTTCTTTAATTAAGTTGATGCTACAAAGCCAGTATATTAGTTACATTTAGAACAAAAAATTATGAAATTTCCCCATCCAGACCTATTTGATAAAACTTTTTTAATCACAGGAGGTGCCGGTTTTATAGGATCGCATCTTACCGCATATTTATTAAAAAATGGTGCTCGAAAAGTTCGGGTCTTAGATAATTTTTTGACGGGTTTTGCAAGCAATATTGCGCCTTTTAAAAAATATGAAAGTTTTGAATTTTTAGAAGGAGATATTAGAGATTTTGACACTTGCCAAAAAGCATGTGAAGGTATAGATTATGTGTCGCATCAAGCAGCCCTAGGTTCTGTACCCCGTTCCGTAAAAGACCCAGTAACTAGTAATGAGGTGAATGTGACCGGATTTCTCAATATGCTCACCGCAGCAAAAGACAGCGCATCGGTAAAAACATTTGTCTATGCATCATCCTCTTCAGTGTATGGTGATGAACCTAACCTACCTAAAGTAGAATCCAGAGTAGGTAATCCATTGTCGCCTTATGCAGTTACTAAAAAAACAAATGAATTGTATGCATCAGTATTTGCAGCTTTGTATGGAATGCAAGTTATAGGGTTTCGGTACTTTAATGTATTTGGACCAAGACAAGACCCTGATGGTCCCTATGCAGCAGTCATCCCATTGTTTGTGAGTGGTATTATCCACCAAACTCCTGTATATATCAATGGAGATGGAGAGCAAACAAGAGATTTTACCTATGTAGATAATGCAGTACAGGCAAATGTGTTGGGAATGCTTACCCAAAATAAAGAGGCGTTTGGCAATGCTTACAATATAGCGGTTGGAGAAAAATTTTCAGTAAATGAGATGTATGCTGCAATTGCTAAGCTATTAGAAAGTAATCATACAGCTACTTACAGAGAACCTCGAGAAGGGGACATTAGAAATTCCTTAGCCGACATTTCTCTAGCCGAGACATTATTGGGCTATCGACCCACCCATCGCTTTCACGATGGACTTAAAGAAACAGTAGCATTTTTTAAAGAAAAATATCATTAAAATAAAAAGCAGCAACAGTTATATTTTCTTGTTGCTGCTTTTTAATGGAGTAGTAGAAGGTGTACTATTCGCTTGCTACTATAAATTTACCATAAGCTGATTGGTTGTCGGATATGATATGAACCATATAACTACCTGCAGCAAATGCTTCTATGTTCACCGTGATGGTTGAAGCAATGTTACCTTCCAACTTTTGCTGATATACCATCGCCCCATTCATACCAAAAATGTTTAGCACTTTGTAAGAGTGGGTCATCTTCGTTGGCAAATCAATATTGACAACTTGTGTAGCAGGATTCGGGTAGATACGTATGCTACTCATGATAGCGTCTTCAAATTTCACTACACGAGTGGAAGTGTATTCACTAGTGCCATTTTTATTATGAATTTTAAGTCGATAATAATTGTTGCCAGTCATCGGCTGGATATCGGTAAAGTCATAAGACTTATGGCGAGCATCCTGTTGAGCAACAGCACCTATCTTTACGAAGTTGACAGCATCTGGGCTTCTTTCTACATCAAAACTTTTCACCTCATCGTCTTTGGCTAATTTCCATTGTAGATAAGAGGTTTTATCCATTTTTACTGCATCGAAATTTAGAAAAGTTATGGGTAGCGGTTGCATAGGTGTATAGGTGCTTGCCCAGCCATCACCTGCGCCTCCTCTGAAGGCTAGGTTGGCATAAGATTGAGTATAGTTAAGTGCAT
>CALMXV010000146.1 GCA_937871155.1 uncultured Taibaiella sp.
TCTTCTAAAATCAATGGAGCTTTTAATCCAAAGCATTTGAATGAAGATGATACCCAATACAGATATCGTAATTAAGATGACAATAACAGGGAAGACACGTCTCATTTCAGGATAAAGTTAAGCAGCAAATTGACATTTGTTTCTTCACGCTGCTACTTGATAAGTTGAAAGAATACTAAAGTTTACAAAACAGGAACACTTCTGTTCTATTAAAAAAATAGAGGCACTTTTTATAGCACCTCTATTTCGTTTGTTTATGGATTGCTTCGATTCTTATAGGCTTCTTTTACCTTGTCAAGATGCTTGGTAAATTTACTAGCATCAGGGTCATAACTGTACCCTTCTTGTACCAGTTTTTTACCATCACCATCTACATAGAAATAGAATGGTTGTGAGTTCGAGTTAAATTTCGAAGCTTGTAAATGTTCATTCCAATCTCCAATAGTTACAATCTGTGCATTCAATTCTTTGGAGAAAAACTGTTGTTCTTTAGGAATCTCTAACTTGTCGTAGTCACAATACAAAGAGGCTATAATAAAGTCTTCTTTTAGTCGTTTCATTACTTCCGGGTTGCTCCAAACTTGACTTTCCATTTTGCGACAGTTGACACAGTTGATGCCGGTAAAATCAAGCATGACGGGTTTGTTTAATTTTTTTGAGGCTGCTAAAGCTTCATCATAATCATAAAAAGAAACAAGTCCATTTTGTACAGCAATTGGCGGTTCATACATTTTCAATTCTTGAACCAATTTTTGTGGAGCTACTCCTCCTTCAAGTGAATGAGAAGCCCCAGCTTGCCCGCCACCACCATTGCTTACCACATAGTCTTGGGTACCCATAGGAGGTAAGAATTGGCTCATACCATTCAACGGTGCCCCCCACATGCCTGGTAATAGATATACGGCAAAGGAGAAGGAGATAATGGCTAAGAATAATTTGAATATAGAAACATATTCTTGACCATAAATATTTTTAGGAGAAGCATCATCATGAGATAATTTAAGCTTGCCTAATAAATAGATGCCTAATAATATTGAAAGCACAATCCAAATGGCGATATAAACTTCTCTGTCTAGTAGTCGCCATCCTTGTGCAAGGTCAGCATTAGATAGAAACTTCATCGCTAACATCAATTCAATAAAACCTAACACTACCTTTACTTGATTGAGCCATCCACCGGAGGATGCCATCTTATTCAACATGCCCGGGAATACCGCAAACAATGCAAACGGCAATGCCAACCCTACAGAAAAGGCAAACATACCCAATGCAGGTCCTGCTATACCACCGCTACCGGCTAATACAAGTAATGGTCCTACAATAGGTCCGGTGCAAGAGAAAGAAACGATTACTAAGGTCAATGCCATGAAGAAGATACCGCCCATACTACTAAGGCCTGCTTTACTATCGGTTTTGCTGGTCCATGATGAGGGAAGGGTAATTTCAAACGCTCCTAAAAAGGATATCCCAAATATGATAAAGAGGATAAAGAAGAATAGGTTGGCAATCCAATTTGTAGAAAGATTGTTGAGGGCATTGGCACCAAAGAATAAAGAGATAAGCACCCCAAGCAAAGTAAAAATGATAATGATAGAAAGAGAATACCAAACCGCATTTTTAATTCCTTCAGCTCTAGTCTTACTTCTTTTGGTAAAGAAGCTTACCGTAATTGGAATCATGGAATAAACACAAGGAGTCAACACAGCTAAGAAGCCTCCAGTAAGTGCAGCAAAAAATAACCATACCAATGATTTTTGTTCTTTATTTTCTGTAGGTTCTTTAGTAGCCTCATCAGCAGTAGTAGGAGTAGCGGTGGGTGTAGTAGGAGTCGTTGTTGCAGTTGGGGAAGTTGCAGTATCTACTGGCGTTACTGCTGCCACCGTAGTGGTATCTACTCCTCCTTTGCTATCTGTGATTTCAAACAAGAAGTTTTTTGTTTTGGGGGCTAAGCATTGTGTCTCGTCACATACTTGATAGCGATGCTTCCCCTTGATGGATGTATTTTTACTGACTTCAACAGATTGTGTATAGGTTACTTTATTCAAGAAGTAATTTACCTTCCCATCTACACCATCAATCTCTTCTGATACCAAAGAGCCTGCTTCTTTTACACTACCTAGTTTTTTAATGGCAGGGTTATTGTCAAACGTAAACTCAGGTGGAATCTGTAAACCATCACCTCCGGGATTAAACGACCAAATATGCCAATGTTCTTTAAGTTTTAAGTTGAATATTAAATCGTATTTCGTTTCAGATTTCTTTTTTACTTCATAGCTCCAAGTAGTTGGGTCAGCTATCATCTGAGCAAAGGTGCTTACATGAAAGACCAATGCAAGTAAGACTAGGATAAATTTATTCTTCATGATATTCATTATAATCATTGGTAGGCATGCTGGATACACACCCTTATTTTAGTTTTTGTACAGTCAATTCAAAAGGTAGGGAAGTAGGAGGTAAGCACATCTTGTCATTACATACTTGGTAGAGATGGCTGCCGTTAATTTTCACTAAAGGCTCTTTTAATGTTATAGTTTGTATAAAGAGGGCTTGTCCTTCATAGTAACGTATTTTAGAATCAAAGCCTTCTAGTGCAGCTTCAATTATAGACCCACGCTCTTTTATATTACCTACTAGGCTATAACCACTATTCGGTTCAAAAGTGAAGGTAGGTGGTATCAACATGCTATCTCCGGGGTTTAAAGAAAATAGATGCCAGCCTTTTTGCATCGTTACTTTGAAATGCACTTCTATCTGATCACGATTGATTCTCTTAATAGCATAACTCCATGTGGTCGGGTCATCTACCGCATTTTGAGCCTCATTAGCAAATTGTGCATGTAATGGTGCTACACTACTAAATAGTGTGATGAATATAAGTAGAAGAAACCTCATGTAGATAAAAATGGATTAATTCATGTGGGTGAAAGCCTCTAAAATTCTTTTACCGTCAATGTTGTTTAAGGAATTATTAGCAGCTCTTTCCGGATGTGGCATCATACCAAAAACATTATGACCTGCATTGCAAATACCGGCAATATTATTCGTACTTCCATTAGGGTTGGCACGGGCACTTATTTCACCCTGTTCATCACAATAACGGAATACGATTTGGTTGTTTTTTTCTAAAGCGTCCATCGTTGTAGCATCCGCAAAGTATCTTCCCTCACCATGTGCTACAGGAATTTTTAGAATTGAATTTGCTACATTTTTAGTAACAAAATTGGTTGAATTCTCTGCTTTGATGTACGTGTTTTTACAAGTAAACTTTTGATGATTGTTTTGTAATAAAACCCCTGGCAACAATCCAGACTCACAAAGAATCTGAAACCCATTACACACTCCCAATACTTTCCCACCTTCATTTGCAAATTTGATCACTTGCTCCATCATAGGGCTAAACCGTGCTAAAGCACCGCAACGAAGATAGTCGCCATAAGAAAAGCCACCGGGTAAAACGATACAGTCGTTTTTGTTAAACATACTTAGGTCTTTGTCTTTATGCCAAAGCATCACCACTTCTTGTTGCAAATCGTCTTGAAGTGCGTGCATCATATCCCTATCGCAGTTGGAGCCGGGAAACACAATAATTCCAAATTTCATGAATCAGAAAAAAATTTACTTGTATGTAATTTGGCTGAAAATTAGTAAAGCCAATGAAAAATAAAAGATAAAATTACTCAAACGGCGGTTATTTTCCATATAAAATACCTGAGCCACGATAAGGCTTAGGGCTGGTAAAACCAATAGCCATTCGGCTCTCAGCGCAGAAACAGCCAATAAAGTAACTGCTATGGCTATTATTAAATAAATATAAATTAAGAACCAGCTGCGCCTTACATAGATGGTCATTCTTGGTGAGGAAAGTTGAAAGGCATAACTACCGGCGATTAATAACATTAAAACTCCCATCAAAGTACCCGCTAAGTAAATACGGCTTGCGGAAAGCAAATGTATATCAAATCCTAACTCCGGAAGATGAGTAAAAAACGACAAATGATCAATAAGGTATAGAATAACTGCTAAAAAATAAAAAGGAGTTAAGTAACCTAAAATTGTCACTACTAGCTCTTTACTTCTGTAACTACGCAACAGTAAATAGCCAAAGATTAATATGCAAATAAAACCCAAAGCA
>CALMXV010000147.1 GCA_937871155.1 uncultured Taibaiella sp.
GATAGATGCTTATGGTAGCGTTGTAAACACTCCAATAATTAAAAAGCTTTCTAATAGTCATTCTATTAGCTTTTCAACCCCGGAGTCATTATCATCCGGTATCTATTTCTTGAAAATAAAGTCGGCATCTTTTAGTGAAACGCTCAAGCTCGTTAAACAATAGCCGTTTGCTGCAACGTGGCTATAAACATACTATCTGCTTGTTTTGAAATCCCATTGATTAGTGTACTATTCTTGTACACTGCGGATTGAATCTTTTGAATGACTGCTTCGTTTTCTTGTTTGAAAACAGAACAAGTAATATACATCATTCTTCCCTCGGCTTTTAAATATGGGGATACATTTTGTGCAATGGTTGATTGAAGTGTACTGAAGTCTTCTAGTTTTTTAGGGTCAAAGAAATAGAGTTGTTCGGGGGTTCGAGCCCAAGTGCCACTGCCACTACAAGGTACATCACAAATGATATGGTCGAAGGAGGTTTGCTTGAATTGTTTTTGCAAAGCAGCAGCATTGGCTACATCACAATGAAGTAATCGAGGTATTTGCTTATGATATACTTCAAAACGTTTTTTCAAATTGAAAAGTATCGTATCGCGCTTGTCAGAAACAGTCAATGAGATGTTGGGCTGAAGGTCTTTTAACAAAAGGGATTTGCCTCCTGCGCCGGAACAGCAATCCCACCAACTTTCTTTGCTCTTAGGTAAAAAGTAGTCTCCTGTTTTTTGAGAGGAAGCATCTTGCACTACATAATCTTTTTCTGCTAGTATTGTTTCAAGCTTTGTACCATTAGGTAGAGCAAAACAATTGTCGTTTAGTTGCTCAAAAGGAATCTTGTGAGAATGTAGTAATTGAATTAAAATAGCAGATTTTCTTCTGTATCGAATAAACAATCTGGGTTGTAGTAACATGGAGAGCAGCCATTCTTCTTTATCAATACCCTTTGATAATTCTATATCAAATGGGAATAAGTTCTCCAGATGAAAAGCAATTTTTTCTTTTTTTAAAAAAGCTAATTTTTGAGGAAAGAAATAGTCATGCTTTCCTTGCCATTCCGGTTTTAAATATTGAAGTATTTGGTGTACGTGGGTTTCACAGATAAACAAACAAGCCTCAAGTTTCTTTTCAAAGCTCAACTTTTCATCGAATGCTTTGCTACAACGATACCAAGCATAAGCCATTTCGCTAAGCATTTTTCTATCTCTACTTCCTAAGATTGGGTGTTTCTTAAAGTAGTTTTTTAAGAAGATACTTAAGGGTGTTTCGCCTTGATAGCTGTCGATTATCTTTTGGATATGTTGTTGTATGTAGCGCATCGTTTTGTTTTTTTATAATTCTAATAAGCCTTCAGGTAATTCCATTCGAATATATTTGTTGCGCATATTGACCTCTAAAAGCATGGCTTCAATTAAGGGTATCAATACTTCTTTGCCATTATAGTTTACTTGTGCCAGCCATTGATGAGGGGTTTGTATCACTTCTTCAATTCGTCCCACTTCTCCTTTATGCTTGTCTATGATATTAAATCCAACCCAGAGCAACGGGCTATCTATTTGTTCAGTTTCTAAAAGCTCAGTTTCGGAAAATACAGGTTTGCCAATAAGTTTTTTTGCTGCTTCTACGGCTTTCACATCTTCAAATCTTATGATACATTCATCAGCCTGTGTAGCTTTTACTTGCTGAACGAAGAACGGGATGTAACTCTTCTTATTAAGCTCAATAAATAAGACTGCTTCTTTCTTAAGCCAGTTCTTTTTATTTAGAAGATGACTAAGTACCACATCACCATTTAAACCATGTGTTGCTACAATTTTCCCAATGTGTATCATTTGCCAAAAATAATTTATTAGCGGTTGCTTGTGTGTGATGAAAAAAATATTTTAAGGTGTATTAGCTTTTGTTTTTTCCTATTACATTTATTCCATGCAACGTTTTACCGGTCTTATTGGCATTGTACTGATATTAGCCATTGCCTTTCTTTTTTCTAATAATAAAAAGCGTATCAACCTTCGATTAGTATTTAGTGGTTTGCTATTACAAGTACTAATTGGTGTGCTTGTTTTCAAAGTACCTTTTGTCAATCAGTTTTTCCAGTTTTTGAGCAGGGGAATGGTGAAGATTGAAGGCTTTGCAAAGGAAGGTGCCGGCTTTGTTTACGGTGGTATAGGCGCTTATGATTTTACGGGTGTAGTCACCAATTTTAATGCTCCGGGTACGTTTGTTTTTGCATTTAACATCACTGCTACTATTATCTTGGTATGTGTACTTGTAGCTATTTTTTATTATATGGGTATTATGCAAAGGCTCGTATCTATCATAGCAAGAGGCATGAATTGGGTGATGCGCGTAAGCGGAGCAGAAGCATTAAGCAATGTGGCAAGTGCTTTTGTAGGACAAGTGGAAGCTCAAGTAATGATACGTCCTTATTTGTCAACGATGACACGAAGTGAATTGTTAGCTTCAATGAGTGGAAGCCTTGCTTGTATTGCAGGCGGCATCATGATTGTATATGCCAATATGGGGCTAAGAGCCGGAATGGATATAACAGCCAACTTGATAGCTGCTAGTTTGATGGCAGCCCCCGGAGCATTAGTGATTTCTAAAATCGTATATCCTGAAACCGAAACATCACAAACAATGGGTAAAGTATCCCTGAATGTAAAAACAGACTATAGCAACTTTATAGATGCCGTAAGTCATGGAGCAGCGGATGGTTTTAAAATCGCCATGAATGTGATTGCTATGTTGATAGGGTTTATTGCTTTGATAGCCATGATAGATTGGATGTTGCTAAAAGCAGGGCATCTCTTTAATCCGGATTTACAATTAAGTTTAAACTACCTCTTCGGGAAAATATTTTATCCTTTTGCTTGGTCAATGGGTATCCCTTTGCAGGATGTAAATAATGCAGCTACCTTATTAGGGCAAAAACTTACTATCAATGAATTTGTAGCCTTCTCCAATTTGACCAATCATACTGTGCCCATTGTTACTCAAAAAGGACTTACTATCATTAGCGTTGCTATATGTGGTTTTGCCAATTTTAGTAGTGTAGGTATGCAAATAGGAGGCATCGGAGCCTTAGCGCCAGAGCGTAGAGCCGACCTGGCAAAACTGGGTTTACGTGCATTACTATGTGGTACTTTAGCGAGCTATATGAGTGCTACCATTGCGGGTATGTTATTTTGATTTTTTAATTTTAAAGTTAGAAATCACTAGATGTACCAACTAATATTAGTTACTACTTACTTCTTATGGTTATTTCATTACAGGAAGCTATAGCTGAAGAACATTCTAAAGCGCAAACTTTAAAGATTGTAGCATGGATAGGCGTTGATAAGAAACGTGTTGATGAACTTATCCAATTGTATTTAAATGATGAATATAAAATAGTGCAACGAGCAGCTTGGATACTAAGCCATGTAGCGGAACAGCATCACCATCTTGTACAACCCTATCTACCACAAATCATTCATAGAATGATGCAAGAAGATATTCCAGTAGCGGTAAAACGAAATGGAGTAAGGATGTTGCAATATCTTGAGATAGATGAAGCGATACAAGGTGATGTAATGAATCTTTGCTTTAATTTTTTAGAAAATGCAAATGAGACCATCGCGGTTCGATGTTTTTCTATGACTGTATTAACTCATTTGGCTCATCTTTATCCTGAAATTATTCCTGAATTGAAAACCATAATTGCATCTACTTTAGAACTAGGAGCTAGTGCCGGGTTTATATCCAGAGCCAAAAGGACCATGAAAGAATTAGCCACCATCCAACAAGAATAAAAGGGTGCAACTTACAGTAGTCTTTTAATTACTGTGTGAAACTTAAAGTTATTTTTACGAATGATACTTATGAAGTGGAGATCCTGGTTCCTTTAAAAAGTGGTTGTACACAAGCTTGTCAACTAAGGATGGGAACAATTTATTCAGCCAAACAGTCAACTTACCTTGAAGGGTCATTACTAATGTACGCTTCCGATTTTCTATAGCATCCATCATTATTCTGGCAGAAGTCTCAGCAGACATTAGTTTATCTTCAGATAATGGTGTTTCTCCCTGTGAGCTGCCATCTGCAGCACGGGCAACATTACGAATATTTGATGCAGTAAAACCCGGGGCAAACCAAAGAACACTAGTTCCGGTATATAACAATTCGGTACGAAGCGCTTCCATAAAACCTTGCAGTGCAAATTTAGACGCCGAGTAACCAGTGCGAGCAGGCAATCCTCTGTATCCGGCAATAGAGGAGATGCTGGCTATTACCCCTTTTTGAGCTTTAATTGAAGGCAAAGCATATTGAGTACAGTACACTGCTCCCCAAAAGTTGATATCCAATAGTTCTTTGATGACAGATAGGCTCACCTCATCAAACAGCGCCCGCATACTAACTCCAGCATTATTGATAAGAATATCGATGGTAGTAAATGTTGCTAGTGTTGAAGCTATAAAATTTTTACAATCTTCTTCGTTACTTACATCAGCCTGATATAGAAAAATACGGTCGCTAGCGGTAAATGCTGTTTGCAGCTTTTCGATGTTACGAGCACACAAGGCTACTTTGGCACCTCTTGACAAGGCTTCGTTAGCCATAGCCTTACCTATACCTGTAGAGGCTCCTGTAATGACTACTATTTTATCTTTTAGCTTCAAAAGATTATAGTGAGTTTTTAAACTGACTGTATTCAGCTACATCTTTAGTCTGGTCAATAGTAGCCGTGCAGCCTAATGTAGAAGCTTCGTTATGTATGTTTTGAACCCTATTATCAGGATTGGGGTGGGTGCTAAGAAACTCGGGAGGGTTGCTTGTTCCTTGATTGATTATTTTCTGGAAAAAATTGGCAGCCCCGTCAGCATGATATGGCGAAGGACAAAGATACACCACAGAGTATTTATCGGCTTCTGTTTCGTTGGCTCTACTAAAACTTAAGGAGGTAATGCCGCCTAATACTTGTGTAATGGCATTTTGATTTTTACCTACTACGATATCTAGTAATAACTGAATACCGTATTGCTTGGTCAGCATTTCAGTAGAGTGTCGCTTGTCTGCATGTGCCATTTCGTGGCCAAGCACTCCGGCTAGTGAAGATTTATTGTCAAGGTATTTTATGAGGCCAGTATAAACGTAGATATAACCTCCGGGTGTGCAAAATGCATTCAATACACTATCGTCTTTGATAATGTTCATCTCCCAAACAAAATCGTCTCTATGGGTTACTTTACCAGCTGCTAAAATATCATTTCTAATTCCGTTTAGATAGCTGTAAGCGGCTGAATAGGTGGTCTTGGAAAGAATAGGATATTGACCAGGCTGCGATTCTATCTCCTGTTTTACTTGAAGCCCTAATTCTTTGTCGTCATCTATGGTAAAGAGATTAAAGCCTTCTCCGTCTTTTGAGCATCCATTAAGGAAGATGGAAACGAAAGTTATTGCAGTTAATAATAATTGTTTCATGAAGCTAGATTTTATTAAAGATAGTGAGTTTACTTTTTGCACTCTAAGGCTACGGCATTGTTGAAGCGCGATGGGTCTTCTACATGTTTAAACATAGGGTCGGCGGCATCGTTGTGAACA
>CALMXV010000148.1 GCA_937871155.1 uncultured Taibaiella sp.
ATTATACATGTAGTTAACGGCATTGCCACCGCCACCGCCTACGCCTATCACTTTAATGATAGAGGATTGATTTTTTGGAATTTCAAAATGTATCATGTTGGTTTGTTTTGTGGGTTAGTAAATTTTTTTAATTATGAATGGTAGTTAGTTTTTAAAAATTTTATGGACACTTTATTCAATTTCTTTATCATCACCGGCTTCAAATGCAGTAAGAAACTTATCTTTTAACTGTTCAAAAATGCCTTTCAAAAATTTACTTCTTTTGGCATTCTTATCACCGAATGAGTCGTCCTGTTCAGGGGCTGGCTCTTCTGATTTTACACTTTCATTTTCAGGTATTGAGATAAATAAATCTCCATTTTCAGTTAATGTATTTCCATTTTCACCTATAAAACGCAAACGATTATTTTCAAAGTCATGATAGCCGCGAAGAATTAAACCAATACATGTAGAGTACATCGGATTCATCAAAGCTTCTGCATGCCCTCCTGCAAGGTGCTCGTTTGGATAGCCGATACGTGCGCCAAGGCCGGTTACAAATTCTGTAAGTTGAATAAGGTGTTGCATCTGTGCGCCTCCACCAGTTAAAATGATACCGCCGTATAGTTGCTTATCCAGATTCACTTGTTTTAAGTGATACACTACATATTCCAAAATCTCTTGCATACGAGCTTGGATAATGTTGGATAGATTTTTAATTGAAACTTCTTTAGGTTGCATACCTCTTAACCCAGGAATGGTGATATAAGCATTATTATTAGCCATCTCCGCCAAAGCACTACCAAACTGTACTTTCATTTGTTCAGCTTGTGCATTCAATACTCCTAATCCTTTACGGATGTCTGTGGTAATATTTACACCGGCATAAGGAATCACAGCTGTATGTCTTAAGATACCATCATAGTACACCGCCATATCCGTAGTGCCGCCACCAATATCTACAATGGCTACACCTGCTTCCAAATCTTCATCATTCATTACTGCTGCCGCTGATGCCAATGGCTGTAGTAAGATATCACGAGTGATTAAACCCGACTTATCTACACAGCGTTTGATGTTTTTAATAGCATGCCTATCTCCTGTGATGATGTGGAAATTAGCGCCTACCTTCACTCCACTCATCCCAATTGGGTTCAGTACATTGTTGGTATTATCTACATAAAAATCTTTCGGGATAATATCAATGATTTGATCGCCGGCTGGGATAAATGTTTTGTGTTGGTCTTTTATCAACAAGTCAATATCTTCTTTGCTAATCTCACTTTCCGTATTAAGACGCACTCTATCGCCTCTTGTTTGAATGCTTTTGATATGTTGCCCAGCAATACCAACATACATTTCTTTCAGCTCCAAGTTTGGATTGGATAGTCGGCACTTTTCAATGGCTTGCTGGATTGACTTGATGCACTGCTCAATGTTCATTACGACACCATGACTGACACCGGCAGATTCCGCTTTTCCAAAGCCAAGGATTTCGAGTTTACCGAACTCGTTTTTACGACCAGCGATAGCTACAACTTTGGTAGTTCCGATATCGAGGCCGATGATGATGGGTTGATCTTTTCTGGACATATTGTAGGTGTTAAATTTTTAGTTGAGTATATATTTGGGTGTTGTTGATTGTTCTGTTTGGGGCGATGTTGTTTCCTTTGGTTTCTTGGGTAGCTCCTTTTTAAGAAGCTGTTTTTCTACTGGTTTTACTTCTTTCTTTATAGTTGTTTTAGGTGATTGTTCATTTTTATTGGGTTCCAGCGTTATCAGTGTTTTAGCTGCTACCGGTTGTGACGTACTGGTCGTGGGTGTTATTGTTGTCGATTGATTGGATAGCCCTGGGTCATCTCCCATTATCGTTTTCACCCAATCCATATTGCTATTAAATCCGTTGGTAGGTTTTTTCCAAGCTAATTCCGGTGAGGCTACAATTTGATTTTTATAACGCACGTCAAGTGTTTGGTAATGGCTCCATCCTATCTTGTTTAATATGTTTTTATAAAAGCCTAGGAGATTTTCCAATTTGATTTTAGCATCGGTAGTATCTCCAAATAGTATCTTATGCGTTCCTAAAACCGGATAAAGCTCGAAGGTTAAATCAGGAGTCGTACTCACTTGCTCAATCTGTGTATTCCAAAAAGTATCTCTTTCAATGATTTGCATTAAAGCAACTGCTTGTGCTCGGATGGCTGTGTTCACACTATCGTTATTAGACCAAGGAACATTGGTAACAACATTGCTATAATAAGTAAACCGTGATGAAAGCGGCAATAGCTTCAGTGACCTAGTGATATAATAGCTTTCTCCATTATCAAAAAACACTCTTGCTGCTGGTGTATATTGAGTGATAAATACGTGCATATTTCTTTGATTATCGAGATATGTTTGAGCTTTTTGAATCCAAGGGTTGTTGTACAAATGTTGTTCAATACCTTTTAGGTTGATATGATTTAGTGTAGTCTTGTGATTCATCAAAGAGAATTGTTGACGTATATTTTTCTCTACTTCTGCTTTATCTACAAACAAATACTTATTCTCATTAGTAAGATAAACCGTAATATTATTGAGCGTTCCCTTCTCTTGTACTTTGGAAGCACTTAAGATAGCCGCAATACATCCACCTACAAGCACAAGTGTCACGAATGCTTGAAGGACTTTACGGAAAGATATGTTGCGTTTAGTACTCATTACTTTTGTTCTAAAATTTCTTTTATAGGCGTTATCATTTTATCAATATCACCAGCACCAGCAGTAATGAAAAGCTTTACGGGCGCTTGTTTAACATACTCCAACAAGGCATCTTTAGAAAGAATAGTACATGACTTATTGCTCATTCTATCGACTATCATTTGCGAGGTAACTCCTGGTATAGGTTGCTCTCGAGCAGGATAAATGTCTAGCAACAAGACTTCATCTGCCATATCTAAACTATGTGCAAAACCATCCGCTAAATCTCGTGTGCGCGTAAACAAATGCGGTTGAAAAGCAATCACACATTTTTTGTCAGGGAATAGACGTTTGGCACTTGATATCAAAGCGGCTAATTCCTCCGGATGATGGGCATAGTCGTCTATGTAAACTATTTCATCTTGTTTAACGATGTATTCAAACCGTCTCTTAACCCCTTTAAAGTTGGGTATGGCTTGTTTAATTTTTTCTGCTTCCACCCCTAGTTGCAAAGCCACTGTGATAGCCACTACCATGTTTTCTACATTATGCATCCCTCCCATATTCAAAGTAATGCCTTCAATTATGTTGGACTTAGATATATAGTCGAAGGTATAGCTACCTTTATGTTGTGTAATAGAAGTAGCATAGGTATCAGCGGCTTCATTTTGCAAACTATACGTGATGGTAGTTGCATCTAAATTGCTAATGCTTTGTTGTAGTCCGTGTTTTACTAAAAGTATGCCGCCGGCTTTTATGTTATGGGTATATTGAATGAACGCTTCTTGCATAGCTTCTACAGTACCATAAATATCTAAATGATCCGCATCCATAGAAGTGAGTACGGCTATATCTGGCTTCAACTTTAGAAAGCTACGGTCATATTCGTCTGCTTCTATAACGGCAGTGTTATTCTTATCTCCCCAATAGTTGCTTTGGTAGTTTACTGAAATACCTCCTAAAAACGCATTACATCCATAACCGGTATCTCTTAGCAAAAACCCAATCATGGTAGAAACGGTCGTCTTGCCATGGGTGCCGGCTACGGTAACACTTAACAAGTATTCGGTAATCCATTGCAGCACATCACTACGTTTTACTACTTGATATCCTTGCTCGCGATACCAATTTAATTCCTTATGATCAGTCGGAATTGCCGGTGTATAAACCACTAATTGAGCTTCTTTATCCAACAGCTCCAAGCTATCATCAAAATGTATAGCTATCCCTTCAATTTGCAATTGAGTAGTAAGTGCAGTTTCTGTTTTATCGTACCCTTTCACTACTACATTTCGTTCATTGAAATAGCGTGCCAAAGCACTCATGCCAATGCCACCAGCTCCAATGAAGTAAACGCGTTGTATGTTGTTAAGAGTATTCATTACTTTCTATTGAACTTGTTCTATTATTTTATTGACAATTCTTTCAGTTGCATCTTTTATAGCCAATGTTTGTAAGTTTTTTTTCATCTTCATTTGCACTTCCGGACTATTTATCAAACGCTTTAGTTGTGGTAACAATTCATCCATCACCTTATCATTGCTCACCAATAGGGCAGCTTGTTTATTTACTAAAGCCATCGCATTTCTAGTTTGATGATCTTCTGCAGCAAAAGGGAAAGGAACAAAAATGACCGGCTTCGCTACGATACACAATTCTGCAATAGACAATGCGCCTGCACGAGACACTACAACATCACATGCGGCATAAGCATAATCCATCTCCTTTATAAACTCCATCACCTTCACTTGCCCTTTATATGTAGCTTCAATTTCCTTTGCTTGCGCATAATAAGGAGTCCCTGTTTGCCATAACAATTGTACTCCCCAGCTTAAGATTTCTTGTAGATGAGCATGAATCGCTTCATTCACAGCTTTTGCTCCAAGACTACCGCCAATAACCAATAACGTAGTTTTATCCTTTGCTAACCCTAACCATTCTAGCCCTTGCTCTTTAGTAATCTTATTATCTGCTATAATTTTTCTTACCGGATTTCCAGTAAATACTATTTTCTCTTTTGGGAAGAAACGTTCCATATTTTCATAAGCAACACAGATAGCTTTTGCTTGCTTACCTAAAAGTTTATTGCTCTTTCCGGCAAATGAATTCTGCTCTTGAATCACAGTGGGTATTCCTCTACTTTGCGCTGCCTGCAACATTGGATAGCTTGCATAACCGCCTACACCCACCACAACATCTGGTTTAAAATCATCAAGAATGGTTCTTGCATTATAATAGCTTTTAAGCATTTTAAACGGTAACGAAAGGTTCTTCAAAAGGTTGCTTCTATTGAATCCAACAATGTCTAATCCTATAATGTCAAAACCTTCCAAGGGTACTTTCGTCATTTCCATTTTTCCTTTTGCCCCTACAAACAATAGTTGGTTGGCAGCACTTTTTGTTTTAAGTGCGTGACCAATGGCTACCGCCGGGAAAATATGCCCACCGGTACCACCACCTGCTATGATAATTCGTAGTGCTCTCATGATCCTACTGCCGGAGCTATTTCCGGACTTTCTTGATTATTTCTAAGTTTTGCTTCTGATGCTTTTTTCTTCTGTGCCGGTATGATGTCTTCATCTACAAATCGACTTACACTCAATACGATTCCGATAGTGATGCTGGTAAACCAAATGGAGGATCCACCCATACTAACTAATGGAAGTGTCAATCCGGTTACGGGTACTAGATGTACGTTAACTGCCATATTCAACATTGCTTGGAACACCAAGGTCATACTTAACCCGACGGCAAGGAATGCGCCAAAACCAAAAGGGCATCTTTTGAAAATGACAATGCTTCGGTACAAAAACAATAGGTATAAAAACACAACTAATGCGCCGCCTATCAGTCCATACTCAGCTATAATATTCGCATAAATAAAATCGGAATAACCGTGAGGTAAATAATCTTTTGCTTCGCTATTTCCGGGACCTTGTCCTACAAGCCCTCCACTTGCAATGGCAATCATCGCTTGATTGATTTGAAAGTTGTCGTCATCTTTTTCATCTGCGTTTTTCGTTCCTTGTCCGGTATAGCTCATCACCCGTTTTTCCCATGTTGCAGCTCTTCCCTTTCCTGTTATTTTGGAGGTAAGGTATAGCCCGGAAATCAATAATATTCCCGCAAAACCTAATAGGAGAATATGGCTAACTTTTATCCTACCTATAAACAAAAGCAGCGCACAAGTAAGCATCAACATCAAAGCAGTAGAAAGGTTGGCTGGTGCAATCAAGCCGCAAATAATAAGCACAGGCAATATCACCGGCACAAACCCTTTTTTGAAAGACTGTATTTCATGTTGTTTGGTGCTAAGCACTTTGGCTAAATACATAAACAACGCCAGCTTTGCCATATCAGAAGTTTGAAAGGTCAAGTTGATTACAGGAAGCTTAATCCATCGCGAGCCTTCATTTAATGTAGCTCCAAAAGCCAATGTATAGGCTAATAAAGGAATGCTAAAAATATAGGAGAACCTAGCAATAGGCATAAACCTTCTATAGTTTACTTTTTGTACTAATACAATAATGAGTATACCCAATGCCAACACCCCAAATTGCTTTACCAAATAA
>CALMXV010000149.1 GCA_937871155.1 uncultured Taibaiella sp.
CCAGTTTCTAGCAATTGTAAATATCATCGTTTATGCAGGTGCTATCATGGTGCTCTTCTTGTTTGTAATCATGCTGATGAATCTTAACGCCGATACAGAGCCGCAAAAAAGCAGGTTAGTTCAATTTGCAGGATTGTTGTCCGGTGGTATTTTATTCATCGTGATTCTTGCTGCACTTAAAGATGCCATGATGCGTGGAGACATTTCTGAAACCGCTACAGATATTGGACTTATTAAAAATCTAGGCAAAACCTTATTTACTCAATACACCTTACCTTTTGAAATCAGTAGTGTTTTGTTTTTAAGTGCTATGATAGGCGCCATGGTTATTGGTAAAAAAGAAGAGAGTGTGATAGTAGAAGGGAAAAACCCTAATCAAAACTAATTGTAACAACATTTAAAATTCATTATGCCCATTCAGTATTATCTCTTTTTAAGCTTGGCATTGTTTGTTATCGGAATCATGGGTGCCTTGATTCGTCGCAATGCAATTATCATTTTTATGTGCATTGAGCTTATGCTAAACGCGGTGAACTTACTATTGGTGGCATTTTCAAAAATGTTTAATGACCCTTCTGCTCAAATTTTTGTATTTTTTATTATGGTAGTTGCAGCCGCAGAAGTAGCCGTAGGGCTAGCTATCATAGTAATGATGTATAGAAAAGTGCATTCTGTAGATATCAATATTTTGAATCGTTTGAAGCACTAGAATAAATTTAAAAACCCATCAAGATTCACATAAAACAGTTTCTTGATTATTATAATGTTGAAAGTACCATGATACAGTTTATTTATTTAGTTCCCTTATTTCCTCTTTTAGGTTTTCTCATAAATGGTTGGGGATGGAGATCTATACCCAAAAGCTTAGGAGGTATCATTGGTAGCACATCTGTTTTGGCTTCATTTATTGTATCACTATTGATATTTTTTGAAGTGAAACAAGGAGCTTCTGAAGTGGTAACTCTATTTGATTTTATCAATTCCGGAAGACTTCAAATTCCATTTGCATTTCAAGTAGATGCTTTATCCTCGTTATTCTTATTAATCATTACCGGTATTGGCTTTTTAATTCATGTTTATTCAGCATCGTATATGCACGAAGATGAAGGCATGGTGAAATACTTCGCTTACCTGAACTTGTTTGTTTTCTCTATGTTGTTATTAGTACTTGGTGCTAATTACCTCATCATGTTTATCGGTTGGGAAGGTGTAGGACTTTGTTCTTATTTGTTGATTGGTTTCTGGTATAAGAATAAGGATTTTGCGAAAGCTGGCAAGAAGGCTTTTGTTATGAATCGT
>CALMXV010000150.1 GCA_937871155.1 uncultured Taibaiella sp.
ATCGTAGTCAATTTAATTTTGAAACAACAATAACAAACAAACAATCATGAGCCATAAAAAAATAACTGCCGGTAATATCTCCTGCGGTGCTGATGAACTATTTCTTATCTCCGGACCTTGTGTTATCGAAGAAGAAAGTATCATGATGAAGACTGCTGAAAAGCTAAAAGAAGTAAGTGAACGGCTGAATATCCCTATCATTTATAAGTCATCATTTAACAAAGACAATAGAAGCAATCTAAAATATTATGATGGTCCAGGGTTGGATAAAGGTTTAAAGCTATTGGCTAAAGTAAAAGAACAGTTTGGATTCCCGTTGTTGACCGATATTCACTATCCTGACCAAGCGGCACCTGCTGCTGAAGTGTGTGATGTAATTCAAATACCGGCTTACCTATGTATGCAAAGTGGCTTATTGGTAGCTGCTGCTAAAGCCGGTGCTGTTATCAATATCAAACACGGTCAATTTTTAGCACCTGAAAACATGAAACACCCTGTAGGTAAATGTGTGGACTCCGGAAATGATAAAATCATCTTAACAGAGCGTGGATATACGATGGGCTATAATGATTTGATAGTGGATCCTCGTAGCTTTTATCACCTATCACAATTAGGCTATCCGGTCGTTTTTGATATTACGCATTCTATTCGCAAATACGGAATCCCAAGTGCTGATGCAAAAGGTGGTGCCAGAGAGTTTTTGCCTGTGCTGAGTAGGGCCGGTGTAGCAGCAGGAGTAGATGGAGTATTTATTGAAACCCATCCGGAACCGGAAAAAGCCTTATGTGATGCAGCTTCACAGCTGTGTGTATATGATTTGGAAGAGTTCATGAAGCCGTTGTTAGAACTCCATCAAATCACTAAGAAATATCAATAGCTAAAGATGGTTTCCTCACAACAAACCTATTCAACAACACAAATAGATAGTATTAGATAAATGGCAAAGTTTTTTCTTAGAAAGAAAATAGGTGATCGTGTCATCAATGGCCACCCTTGGATTTTTGCAAACGAATTAGGCGATAGTGAAGGTGACTTTGAACCCGGTGATATTGTTGAAGTATATTCGTATAACGGCTCTTTTGTGGGTAAAGGTTATATTAATCCGGCATCTCAGATAAGAATTCGCTTACTGACCAGAGATAAACAAGATGAAATCAATGCAGCATTTTTTCATAAAAGAATCTTAGCTGCTTGGGAATATAGAAAACAAATAGGCTATGTAGAAAATTGCCGATTGATCTTTGGTGAAGCCGATGAAATGCCCGCACTAATCATTGATAAGTTTAATGATTATTTCGTCATTCAGACCCTTGCCTTGGGTATGGAACGCTGGAAAGACACAATTGTAGAAGTATTAAACACTATATTTTCACCCAAAGGTATCTATGAGCGAAACGATGTACCGGTACGTGAACTAGAAGGTTTAGCACAACAGAAAGGGTTTCTTTCTGCTCCTTTTGATACATCTATTATCCTTAATGAAAACGGCTTGAAATTTCATGTAGATATTGTCAACGGACAAAAAACAGGGTATTTTCTCGACCAACAAGATAACAGAAGAGCCATTCAACATATTGTGAAGGATGCAGACGTACTGGAAGCATTTTGTTATACAGGAACCTTTGCTTTACATGCTGCACACTATGGGGCTAAATCGGTGCTAGGATTAGATATTTCTGATACGGCAGTGACTACCGCTAGGAAAAATGCCCTCCTTAATGGATATGAAGAAATCTGCAAATTCGAAACAGTAAATGCTTTTGATGTATTGAAACAATGGGTGAAAGAAGGGAAGCGATATGATGTGGTG
>CALMXV010000151.1 GCA_937871155.1 uncultured Taibaiella sp.
ATGTACCTTCAAGGTGCTTGGTATAAGCTGACCGTAAAAGAAGGAACCTATAGCAACGACCCGGTAGGAATTTTGGATGTAAGTATTTTACAGGACAATGTATTGTCTAAAATCTTAGATATTCATGATCCAAGAACAGACAAACGAGTAGATTTTGTAGGAGGAATCCGAGGGCTGCAAGCATTAGAGAAACGAGTGAATAGTGGTGAAATGGCTGCCGCATTTTCTTGTTATCCGGTGAGTATTCAGCAACTTTTTGATATAGCAGATAGTGGAAATGTGATGCCTCCTAAGAGCACATGGTTTGAGCCTAAAACTAGAGATGGCTTAGTAGTACACATGATTTAATCATTTTAGAAATCCTCTATAGAATTGGAAAGCGTATGTTGCATCGGCAGGATACGCTTTTTAAATTATGCCTTGGGTGATGCTTAAAAAACAAGCTGTAATTGCCAAATAATTTTACCTTTGCACGCTATATTTTCCTGATGAAATTAACAGACCACTTAGCACAAGCTAAAGACACCATTATATCCTTTGAAATACTACCTCCTACGAAAGGGAAAAGTATAGAATCTATTTTTTCGCATTTAGATCCTTTGATGGAATACAATCCTGCATTTATCAATGTAACCTATCATAGAGCGGAACAGGTATATAAAAAACGTCCGGATAATTCATTTGAACGTGTAGAAATCAGAAAACGCCCGGGTACAGTAGGTATATGTGCCGCGTTGATGAATAAGTATAAGATTGAAGCCATTCCTCACATGATTTGTGGTGGCTTTAGTAAAGAAGAAACTGAAAATGCTTTAATCGATTTAAACTTTTTAGGAGTAAGAAACGTATTGGCATTGCGTGGTGATGCGGCAGCCAATGAAAAATTTTTCACGCCTCATCCTGCTGGGCATAGTTATTCTGAAGATTTAGTAAAACAAATCATCAACTTGAACAACGGCCATTATATCGAAGAGGATATTATGGACGGAGGCAAAACAGATTTTTGTATTGGTATAGCTGGCTATCCTGAAAAACATTTTGAAGCACCAAACCTCGATACGGATATCTATTATTTAAAACGTAAAATTGATTTAGGGGCGCATTATGTAACCACACAAATGTTCTTTAATAACGAACATTATTATAGCTATGTTAATAGATGCAGAGAACATGATGTGCAAGTGCCTATCTTGCCCGGCCTAAAACCGCTAACTACCAAACGTCAGATGACTATGATTCCTTCCATCTTTAATGTAGAAGTACCGGTGGAATTGTATAATGATATGATGAAAGCTAAGAGTGAAAAAGACTGTGAACAGATAGGCGAAGATTGGCTACTAGAACAGTGTAAAGATTTACTTAAAAACAAAGTTCCGATGCTTCACTTCTATACATTAGGTAAACCTCATGTAATCTACAACGTGTTAAAACGACTGTTCTAAAAAAATTATTTTCTTGCAAATACCATTTGGCGTAGCAATTCGTGTAACATATTGATACGAATTGCTCCCCAATCTTTATTTTCTTTATTTGATACCGTAAAGTTCATAGCAAAAAAGTATGGATAAGTACGTACCCCACTTTTATTCATCGATTCTTCCGGTTCGTTAACTGCCACTATGTTTTCTGCAAAGCCAACTATCCAATACAGTGTAGAGTCTTTAGACCCAATCGTACCTGTTTTGTAATACACTTTATGTTTTGAAGAATCTTCGCGAAGCATGATACTCCGCGTTATACGTTGGCTGCGTTCCGAGAATGGTAGTTCATCAAAATATAGTCTTTTCATAAGCCCCACTTGTTCGTCCGCCGATATTTGTAGGGTGTCGTTCAGCCAAAACTCATCTAGTTTACCCCCCATTCTTCTATTCCCATATTGAGCGGTATCTAAAAAATGCTGCATATAGTCAGGTCCTATCTTTCTTGCTAAAGCTTGGTAGTAAGGCACATTGCTCACTTTAAAAGCTTCGCGTAGGGTCATGTCATGATTCCACTCGGAACGAGGTCTTACGATGCTATCCCATTTGATGATGAATTGTTCATCCGGTGCTACAGCTGTTTCTAGGGCTACTAAAGAATTAAAAATTTTAAATGTAGAAGCTGGTGAAAATCTTTTCAAACAACGCTCTCTATTATAAAGAAAAACCTCCTCATGGGTATGATCTCTGATGATAAAACAGCCATTAGCAATGCCATTCTGCTCAAAGACCTCCCCAATTTCAGGCTTTTCATGGATTCTGGAATCTCTGCAAGAAGTAACAAAGCCTAAAGTGATAAAAAGTACTGCGGCTAAAAGTATAGAACGGATAGTCATGGATTTGAAATGTTGAAAGACGGGCAAAGGTAAAGATTCCAACGTGTAGAAATGAAAAGATTCAAGAGGGCAAAAATAATTATTCCCTTTATCCATTAATTCTAGGAAAGGACTGATGTACCATGTACGGTGAATGTTTAAATTTACAAATTATAGGAGTATTTTGTGGTTAGTTTTACTGGTTTACCCAACGCAACAGCAGCAACAAACGTCTTATAAAGTGTTTATTAATCCATTTCATCTTGCCTATCGCTTTGGCATATAATATTTCAACACAAACAAGTGAGTTAGAAGAGCTCATCAACGGGTGTAAGCGCAATGAACGCAGCTCGCAAGAGCGGCTGTATAAGCTTTTTTATCCTCGAATGATGGCTGTTGTGAAGCGCTATATTGATGAAGATATGCAAGCAGAAGAGGTGTTGAATAACGGTTATTTAAGGGCTTTTCAGAAGATAGGACAATATAACTTTCAAGGAAGTTTCGAAGGGTGGTTGCGGAAAATAGTGTTCCATGCAGTATCGGATTACGTAAAACAATACACGAGATACAATGAAAATATTGTATTAGTAGAGAAAGATCAGTTTATACATAAAGACCATGCCGATAAAATATATTACAACGAACTGTTGCAATTGGTACAATCCTTACCGCTTGCAACTAGAGCCGTTTTTAATATGTACATCTTGGATGGCTTTAGTCATAAAGAAATAGGTAAAGAATTAGGCATCAGCGAAGGGACATCGAAATGGCATTTGTCTGAGGGAAGAAGAATCTTAAAAGAGAAAATTGAAAAACAAAATTTGCATTTAAAACGCTAAAAATTTTATCCCCATGGATAAAAACATGATAAATATTGATGAGTTCGTAAAGCAGCGTCTGGAAGGAGTTGAAGAAAACGAACGTGCCGGCGCTTGGCTGAATATGCGCGATTTGCTGGATGAGAAAATGCCCTTATCACCTGTTAAAGGTGTTTTCAATTGGCGTAAGTACCTGACGGCAACAGGAGGCTTATTGCTATTAACGTTATTTTCATTCGGAGGCTATGAATTGCTCTCCGAAAATAACGTATTTACTTCTTCATTGGGTAAAATAGGAAGCGCTTCTTCTACATCAGCACAACTGTCTGAACAAAAATTCAGGACTGAAAATAAAGCAACTTCTTTTGCTTTGCCGCAAGCACAAGAGGCCAATGCAATCGAGAACAGCACTTCAACAAAAACTGAAAATAATAGTTCTACAACCGCACTTCAAAAACAAACTTCTACTTACCAATCAGCCAATACGATTAATAAAGAGGTTGCATTAAATACATTAAAAACTAAATCGACTACAACCACTAATAAAGTTGCTAAGGAGCGTAAAGCCCAAGTCGTAAATAAGGTATCCAATAATCAAGAGTTCACTACAAGTAAAGTAGCCGTTGGTTCAAAAGAAGCCGTTGTTTCAAATAAATCGATAAATACGCAGCCTTTAGTTAGCAATAAACTTCAACACCACGTTGGCCACACAACACCGTTACCACCAAATATTTCGGTGACACCAACTTCTACTAATAACATCGTTGGTTCTACAACCACTCCACCCAAAACAACTTCAGAGTTGTTGCGTACCTCTACATCAAACCACCCACCTACGACTAATGTTTCTACAGCCGATGAGGAACATAAAGCAACCGCAAATCAAGAGGCTACTTTTTCGTCTGGCAATTCTAAACCCAACGAATCAATAGATAATCCATTAACATCTATTGATAGTATCAGAAAGATAACAGTAGTAGAAAGAACAAAAGTGAATCCTAAAACGAAAGCCGTAAGTGTGGTAAGAGATACCTTATCAATAGGAAAGATGGCGATTGAACAACCGGTTGCCTCTAGCAAATCACAAGTTATTGAAGGGAATAGCACAAATGCTTCCAATGAAGTGCAACCACAATCTGGAATGAAACAACAGCTTACTGTTGCAGAAGCGGATAGCAAAGGGCTTACAAACCTCAGTAGTAAGAAAGTGAAATCTCATAAATCCGGTATGTATAGCAGCGATGCTTTTAGACAAAGAATTGAGAATACTAAATTCAGACTACAACAGGTACGTTTTTATCCGGGCATTACTTTTGGGATGAACAGTTTCCTATTTGGCCCTAGCAGCATGATGGGCGGCTACCAAGTGGGTATGAGTGGTATTGTAAAATTTGATGAGAAATGGAGTATGTTAGCAGAACTGAAATTCATTCAACGTTTTAACCAAAACATGAAAGTGAGTGATAACTATTGGAAGATTGGCACCATCACCGGTAATGAATACGAAGCTAATTTTATAGAACATTATTTCAAATTTTCAACAGTTAACAGCGTTGAGTTGCCATTAGCCATGCGCTATGCTTACAAGCGTCTTCAGTGTTTTGCCGGCGGTAATTTCGTGTACAACTTCAACGTAAATCCTGAGGAAGTAACTAGAATGTATGAAGTGAACACGTATCAAGGTAACAGTTTTGAGCGCAATACAGTTACTACGATAGCCGTTGATGATTTTGGGTCTAGATTTAGTTTAGGCTATTTGTTGGGTGCCGGTTATGAAGTTACTCCTGCATTCTTAGTCGATTTGAGAATGACCAATAATTTTTGGGATAATGCCGCTGGCTCCGGTCCACGAAAAGTATCCAAGCAACTTTATTATCAGCCTTCTTTTCAGCTGTCAGTTACTTATCGTTTGCCTGCAAGAAACCGAATTCCTAGAGCAAAATAAGTACCCACTATAACTATATTTTAAATGGCTAGCTTTTTTTTGTTAGCCATTTTTTTTGACTAAGGCATCAATACATTTTGCAAGATGCACATTTTTTGAGGTTACTGTATTGCCAGCATCATGGGTGGTAAGCCAAATCTCTACTTGGTTATAAACATTTGTCCAACGAGGATGATGTTGTTGCTGTTCTGCAAGCAAAGCTACCTGAGTCATAAAGGCAAAGGCTTCTGAAAAATTTCGGAAACTGAAGGAGCCATACAGCGAATTGTTTTGTTCTTGCCAAGCCATATTGTTTTGTTTTAAGAAGGTTAATGTTTTTAAACGGCATCAAACCAAAGAGGCTTTTCATTATCCCAATCTCCGTTATAGTTGATTGTAAGCTCCTCTCCAACGGAAATATCACGAACTGTTTTGATGCTCATCGTTTTTTGTTCATAGTCCATATAATACTCGCAATTGGACTGATAAGAATGGTTGTAAATAGGTATATTGCCTAAAGCCATGCAGCAAAGAGTTTGTCCTTCTGGTTGCCATTCAAAGATATAATCATGGAGCAATGTTTTGTCTAGATGAATTCTATCTGCTGCAGACATAACAATGACGGGCGACTCCTCTATCACTACATTTGAAGGGATGTTTTCATAGGTAAAAACGCCTCTTCCCTTGTTAGAGGTAGTAGCAATATAAATATCATAATGTCTCATCGTAGTAATATCTAAGCAAAATAAAGAATTCATTTACTCTTGTGTATTGACTTTTAACACGATTTTTATATTTTCACGAAATATTCTTTAAGTTCAAGCATGAAAAACACGTACAAACTACTCGTAGCCATTTTAATGATACTGTTAACCACTCCATTGGTGTCTTCAGCTAAATTTCCTGGCTTTCTACAACGTTTTCAGTTAGGGTACACTTTTGTAATGAATTCTGCAGAGTATCAGGTAAAACAAAAGATGACACTCCCTAATTTTTATAAGGATAGTACGTTTAATTATGACATGAAAACATCGGGTTCTTTTGGGGCTACCTTAGGTACTTATGTTCCTTTAAAGAGATTAGGTAAGAAAAGCAACCTTTCATGGAGCATCGACTATATGTACAACATGATGGCTTGGGATTCAAAAGTGAAGATGTATAATACGGATGGCAACATCTACGACGCTCCTTTTACCGGAGCTACTGTACAAATGGCATTGCCTACCGGTCTTGATGTGAAGTTTGGCTGTGATGCGATGACCTTAAAAAACTATCGCTTCTGTACTTCATTTGGTGCAGGTGTGTTACCTTCATTCTCCATGACTGCATTAGATAACTTTTCTAGTATTTCTCCAGCTTTTGGAGTTGCTCCTTATGTAAAAGCGGAAGTGGGTATATTTGGTGGTATTTGTATGAAGCTACGTGCTATTTATGCCATCGGAAGCTTGTCCTATATGGATGAAACCTCTAAGAAAGCAACCGGTACTACACAAACTACTTTGACCGGTACGTCTAATTTATCAGTATCACTTTTAGTAATGCCTTTTTCATTTATATGGCATCGCGATGAGTGGTTTAACACGTATTAATTTCACCCCTTAATGAACTTTAAAAAACAGTAAGTATTATATGAAAAAACAATTCCTCCTTTTGACAACGGCAGCTTTTGTAATGTTTGGTTTTAGCATTTCTTCTTGTAATAAAACAGAAAATGCTAGTATGACTCAAGCATTAATTGATGATTGGCGTCCGGCAAAAATTGCTATTGATAATGGCGATGGTAAATTAGATGCCAGTGAAACAGAAAAGGCATATAGCATACCTGGTGATTGGGGAACGCTTAGCTTGAAAGAATCTAATACAGGTATTTTTGTATCAAATAGTATCATTACTCAGTTTATACCTCATACTATTTTTGGGACGAATGTGGACTTCAATTGGACCATGGATGATAGAACTCAAGAATTAACCGTTACTCATGTAGGTGGAATGCCTACAACTACAATGGTTCATTTTAAAGACATGAACAACTTTGCCATTTTGCAAGGAGACTCTACTAGCTTTGTACCAATGTGGATTTTCTTTGAAAGAAAGTAATCACGTTTAAGTGGATAATTTTAAAAAAGAGGTTGTATCTATTACAGCCTCTTTTTTTGGGGATAATTTAAAGTATGACGACTGTACTAAACAATAATAGTTACTGTTCACAAATGGCTACTATCGGGCACTGATTTACTGAATGACGCTAGGAGATTTGTACGACTTTTTATCTGTGATATAGATTTGTCAACAGCACAAATCCGACTTAGTCGAACGACTGGTTGCTGATAGCTGCTTTCTTCAATACAGCTTCATATTCAGCAGCGGTAAGATCGTTGAAGAAATAATGTACCGGGTCAATTTTTGATTTATTTCTTATCACTTCATAGTGTAAATGAGGCCCAGTGCTTTTGCCTGTACTGCCTACCCAGCCAATAATTTGTCCGCGTTTTACCTGTTGGCGTGGTTGTGCTTTGATACGCACCATGTGTCCATAAAGTGTTTCGTACCCATAGCCATGATTGATGATAACATGATTGCCATATCCCCCATCATCAAATGTGCAAGAAACAACTACACCATCTGCAGTAGCATAAATTGGAGTGCCACTTGCCGCTGCAAAATCAAGCCCTGTGTGCATTTTAGGCGTTTTATAAATTGGGTCGATACGATAGCCAAAACCGGAAGCAATGTGGTCTAAATTTTTATTGGATATTGGCTGAATAGCCGGAATACTTGCTAGCATTTTTTCCTTGCTTTTAATCATTTGCTGTAAGGTGTCAAAAGATTTGTTTTGGATTTGAATACGATGATTGATGGCGACAGCTTCTTTTTGTAATTCATCTAAAAGTTCACCCGTATTGTCATAGTTATATTGGTCAATATCAATATTGCTATGCACGGTGCCGGTACGAATACTATCCGCCAATGGAGCCGCTTCAAAAATAGAACGATAGATTTCATTGTCTCTGGTTTCCAACTCGGCTAATTGGTTATTGAGGTCTTGAATTTGTTTTTGCAAGAGTTGATTTCTTTGGGTCATGACTACCATATCCTTTTGCATAGTCATTTGTTTCGGTGATTTGATAAACCGAAAGGCAAGTACAACAACTATGAGTATTGTAACAAGAATAGCTGATAAGATGCCGATTATTTTTAGCAACTTAAAACCAAGAGGAACACTCAACTTTTCGAAGCGCAACGTCTTGGAATTGTAAAAATATTTTTCTGATTTTTTCTGCACTTAAAAATTTGAGGAATCAAATGTAAGTTATACGAAATAATAATACGATAGCTTCGTTGAATTTACTAGATTTAACATATACAGCTTCCCGTTTCTTATTGCTATTGGGGATGCTTTCCTATATTTGCGCTCCTCTTTTTCATCATGCGAAGTATATTTATTAAAGAGATTAATTCTTTTTTTAGTTCTATAGTAGGATATGTAGCCATATTGGCTTTTCTTATTTTTTGCGGACTATTTTTTTGGGTGATCCCAGACACCAGTATTTTAGATTTTGGCTATGCCACACTCGATAAATATTTCGAAATGGCGCCTTGGTTTTTGATGTTGTTGATTCCTGCAATAACCATGCGATCGTTTGCAGATGAATTTAAAGCGGGAACAATAGAATGGCTGGCTACAAAGCCACTTAAAGATACGGATGTCATTTTAGGGAAATACTTTGCGGCATTAGTTTTAGTTGTTTTTGCTATCCTCCCTACGCTTATTTATGTATTTACTATTGATAGTTTGTCGGCTATTAAAGACAATATAGATACAGGCGGTATAGCAGGTTCTTATATCGGTCTGTTCTTATTAGCGGCTAGCTTCACGGCTATTGGTATATATAGCTCTTCGCTAACCGGTAATCAAATTGTTGGTTTTCTTATTGCACTATTTGCCAATTTTATCCTTTACACGGGCTTTGAATCCTTGAGTCAGCTCCCAGCTTTTAGTGCGGGTATTGATTATTATCTAAGCATGATAGGTATGTCTTTTCATTACACTTCTATTAGCAGAGGCATTATCGATTCAAGAGATGTAATCTATTTTGTATCCATCATTATTTTATTTATCGCTCTCACAAAGCTTTCTCTTAATCGTAGAACTTGGGATACTGCAAAGCAAGACTAATATAACATGACCGATACCAACAACACAAGTATTAAACGTAAACGACAACAACGACAAGCCGGTATTCAACTGCTTATCTTAGCAGTAATTCTTGTCTTTGTAAATATTCTTGCTTCTCGTTTTCATGCCGGCATTGACTTGACCAAAGAAAAACGTTTTACCCTAAGCACAGCTACCAAGCGAATGCTTAAAGAAACAAAGGCACCAGTGGTTGTGGATGTATATCTTACCGGTGAATTACCGGCGGGTTTTCAAAAACTACGTGAAGCCACCCGAGAAAAACTACAATCCTTCAAAAGCTTAGCCCGAGGAAATTTTACGTTTCGCTTTTCTGATCCTTTAGAAAGTGTAGAAGAAAGTAAGCGCAACGTTATCCTTGAAGCACTTTACAAAAAAGGAGTAGAACCGGTAGAATTGAATGTAAAAGACAAGCAAAATTCATCCAAGCAAATCATTTTCCCTTATGCCATGGTACGTTATAATGGTAAGGAGCAAGCGGTTCGCTTATTGGAAAACCATTTTGGCATGTCGCCCTTACAAGTATTGAACTATTCTGAAACGTTACTTGAGTATAAACTAGCCAACGCTATTCATGAATTGCAAAAGCAAGGAATGCCTCGAATTGCTTATCTGATGGGAAATGGAGAACAATTAGGCGTTCAGACCTTTGACCTATTACAAACCATAAGTAAAACGTATCAAGTAGATACGATAGATATTCACGACAATTACTTTATCGATCACCAGCTCTACAAAGCTATCATCATCAACAAGCCTACATTGCCTTTTGATGAAAAAGATAAGTTTAAAATTGACCAATATGTGATGCGCGGTGGAAAGGTGCTTTGGATGATAGACCCCTTACATACACCTATAGATAGCCTTCAAGCTACGGGGCAATTTATCACCACTGATTATGGGCTTAATCTAGATGATATCTTGTTTAAATATGGTGTGCGTATCAATAACGATTTGATAGAAGATGCTACACAATGCAATCCGATTCCTTTGATTACCGGCACTCTTTCCAACGGTCAGCCGCAAATAGAACTTCGTCCATGGACATTCTTGCCCATATTCATCCCTTCATCCAAGCATGTATTGGTGAATAATATGGATGCTATCATGGGGCGTTTTGCAAGTAGTATCGACACCATTGAGAAGACCAATAATTCTAAAACCATCTTATTGGAATCATCCGGTTATAGCCGATCCGACCCGGCACCGGTTAGAGTAAGTCTTAGTATGATTCGTTTTAATCCTGACTTGCGTTACTTCAATAAGCCAGCGCGTCCTGTAGCCGTTTTGATAGAAGGTCGTTTCAACTCTGTGTTTGAAAATCGTATGGCATCGTCTTTCTTGAGTACCTTAAAAGACTCTTTAAAATATGAGTTTAAAAACAACACCGATGCTGACAATAAAATGATAATAATTGCGGACGGTGATATATTTCTCAATGATGCTACTCAGAATACAGGAATTGAAGAAATGGGCTATTGGAGATATACCAAGACCAGATTTGCCAACAAAGAATTTTTATTAAACAGCTTAGAATACCTTACCGACCCTAATAGTATGCTTGAAGCACGTTCCAAAGATTTAAAACTTCGTTTACTCGACCCTCAGCGTGCAGCAACAGAAAAAACACAGTGGCAATTCATCAACATTGTGGTGCCTATTGCACTAATACTCTTCTTTGCTTCGGGCTACTTCTTCTTCAGAAAAAGAAAATACGAAAAGAAAGGATAAACAAAACTCATAGAATTACTGAACATGCAAAAGACACTTTTATACTTATTCTTGATGCTGCTTTTTGGAGGTGGTGTGTACTACTTTATTTTTAATAAAGATGAAGGTGCCTTTCCTGAAAGCGAAGCCGGCTTTCAAGTAAAGGATACCGCTGCTATTGGTTCTATATTTCTATCTGTACCCTCGGGGCAAAGTATTTTATTAAACAATACGGATAGCGGATGGATCGTCAATAAAAAATATCCGGTGATTCGTCAGACCTTATCTACATTGTTTTCTACCCTTTACCAACAAAAAGCTATTTACCCCACTCCTGAAAATTCCCATAATAGAGCGATTCGTCAATTAGCGGGTACCGGTATCAAAGTAGAACTGTATGATAAGCAAGGAAAAGAAATGAAAGTGTTTTATGTAGGAAATGAAGTACACAAATATGAAGGCACTACCATGCTCTTGCAAGGAGCTAAAAGACCTTATGTAGTTCGCATGGGAGAGTTTATTGGTTTGATAAATTCTCGCTACAGTGTGGATTTAGATAACTGGAGAGGAAGAACCATCATCAATTTTAAATCGGAAGATATCAAGTCCGTATCGCTTACCTATCCTGATGCTCCTTTGAATTCCTTTACAATTACCAACAATAAAGGAACATATGATGTGCTAGCTGATGCTGG
>CALMXV010000152.1 GCA_937871155.1 uncultured Taibaiella sp.
CCCCAATAAAATAATCTACCCCGGGGTTTTGCATATCATCAGCCAAAACAATATCTGGTTGCTTGGAATGGGGTTGTAAAGCAAAGGTCAATTGGTTGCCTACCCAATCTTCTATAAATACATAGGCTTGGTTAGTGCCCGGTGCGGCATTGGCGCAAGATGGAGTGATTCCGGATAGTGATGGTCTAGTTCCATTGTCCCAAGTAATGGCTTTCAGCACATCATCGCCACCACGATGCAACATATCGCAGTTGATGACGGGTTCGAAACAAGGATAAACAGTGAGTGGTGCCACAGGTGTTTCAGTTAAAGTTGGTGGAACGAGAACTTGTGCTGTGATTGGATTTCCGAGGAGCATAAGGGAAATTACCCCCCCCCCAGATAAGGCTTTTAAGCAGATTTTTCATAATCTTGATTTGTTTTTTAAGTTAACTTATAGTTAAAGATAGGAATAAGATTTTGAAAAGCAAGGGGGTAGGAGAAAGCCTTTTTGAATAAGGTGTTTAAAGTAACATAGGTATTAATAAATAAAAAGGTTGACTCCTATTTTCGAGTCAACCTAAATAAAAATTTCTATAAAAAAATGCAACACAAAGCAATTGTGTGTCACTTTCTAATTAGTCTTTAAGCACTGTTCTACTGATTACAATTTTTTGCACTTCGCTAGTACCTTCATAAATCTGTGTGATTTTAGCATCACGTAAAAGACGTTCTACATGAAATTCTTTTACATAGCCATATCCTCCATGAATCTGTACAGCTTCATTGGTGACCCATTGTGCTATTTCAGAAGCATAAAGTTTTGCCATAGATGCGGGAAGCGTATAATCTTTGCCTTGGTCTTTGGTCCATGCTGCCTTTAAACAAAGTAAGCGAGCTCCTTCAATAGCTGTTGCCATATCCGCCAGTTTAAAAGCAATAGCTTGATGGTTCATAATCTCAGTGCCAAAAGCTTTGCGTTCTTTAGCGTATTTTAAAGCAAGTTCATAAGCACCGCTAGCGATACCTAATGCTTGTGAAGCGATACCTATGCGGCCTCCAGCAAGGGTTTTCATAGCAAAAGTAAAACCAAAGCCATCCTCTCCAATTCTATTTTCTTTAGGTACTTTCACATCTTGAAACATAATACTGTGAGTGTCGCTACCACGAATACCTAATTTATTTTCTTTAGCTCCTACCGTTACACCAGCCCAGTCTTTCTCAACGATAAAAGCATTGATTCCCTTATGTTTTTTTTCAGGATAGGTTTGTGCAATTACCAAATAATAAGCAGCGGAACTACCATTGGTAATCCAGTTTTTAGTGCCATTAAGTAAGTAGTAATCGCCTTTATCTTCAGCAGTAGTGCGCTGTGAGGTGGCATCGGAACCAGCCTCCGGTTCACTTAATAAGAAAGCTCCTAGTTTTTCGCCGGTAGCTAGCTTGGTCAAGTATTTTTGTTTTTGGTCTTCATTGGCAAATGTTTCTAAGCCCCAACATACAAGTGAGTTGTTTACACTCATACATACAGAAGTAGAAGCATCTATTTTAGAAATCTCTTCCATCGCTAATACATAGCTCATGGTATCCATGCCCGAGCCACCATATTTAGGATCCACCATCATCCCTAAGAAGCCTAACTCTCCCAATTTTTTAATTTGTTCTGTTGGGAATTTTGCTTGTTCATCGCGCTCGATAACCCCGGGCAACAATTCAGTTCTAGCAAAATCTCTTGCCGCCATTTGTACGGCTATCTGTTCTTCGGAAAGTTGGAAGTTCATATCAGATGAAAATTTTTAACTATGAGGGTACAATGATACTGCAATGTTTAGTCAATGACAAGAAAACAAAAGGAATTTTATAGATATCGCAACGTCATCTATGGAATAGCTTGTAGGATGGTGTGGAAGCGCTTGAAAATTGATACAGACGAGCTCCATTTTTATAAAAACATAGAACGGGTAATTTCTATTTTTTGAACTAGATTATTTTTAAAAGAAAGTATGCTTCATTCTGTTTATAAATGATATTTTTGTTGCCTGAAAAAATTATCATAGCAACTTATTATGGAATTATATCTCGATTCAGCCAACCTAAAAGAAATTGAAGAAGGTTTTAAATTAGGTTTTCTCAATGGCTTGACCACCACACCTACTTTTATGCAACGCGAAGGCATTACCGATATTGACGGCACTATCGTAAAGTTGTCGAAAATAGTACCTGTGTTGCAAATAGAAGCATTAGGCAATACTGCGGAGGCGGTAGTGGATGAAGCCAAGCGTCAGTTGGATTTAGGTTTGGATAAAGATAAGACGGTCTTTAAAATTCCAGTGTCTCTAGAAGGGGTGAAAGCCTGCAATATGCTTCGTAAAGAAGGGATGCTAGTCAACGTACATTTGGTTTATACCTTACAGCAAGCCTATATGGCAATGCATGCCGGCGCCAGCTATGTATGTCCATTGGTGGGTCGATTACAAGATCAAGGCCACGATGCGTTGTCATTGGTAGCACAATGTGTAGATGCAGTACATCATTATGGCTATGATAGTAAAATCATGTTTAGCTCAGTACGTACTACAGAGCATGTACGCAATGCCATTAATATAGGCGTACATACCATTACAGTGCCTCTAAAAATATTAAAAGCTTTAACGGATAATAATTTTACCACAGTTGGTACGGAACAGTTTTTACAAGATACTCGCTTAATGACTGTACGTGTGCGTGAAGCAGCCAAAGGCATCAATCCATTGGTGAGTGCGGACATGAACTTGAAAGATGCTATCGTGAAAATGACAGAATTTGGTTTTGGTGCGGTTACGGTAATGGATGGTGATACCCTTAAAGGGGTATTTACCGATGGAGATATTAGACGATTGTTGCAAAGCGAAGGGGCACAAATATTAGATAAGAAAATGGGGGCGTTACAATACGGCACGCCTATCAGTATCGAAGCCGGTGCCTTATTGAATGATGCCCATCAACTATTTAAAAAGTCAAGTGTAGATACTTTATTGATTACCGATAATGGAAAGCCGGTAGGCATGTTAGATATTCAAGATTTAGAAACGCTGTAATTAATACAAAGGAATCAACCACCTATTTATTGGACCCATAGCCAAGGCTGTGGGTTTTTTTATAATGATTTTTGTCTTGAAAAGCAGCAGGAAATCTTGCCCTATGTTTGACTATATTTGGCGATAAAAATAGCTCAATAGCCTTGTTGCAGACGAATGGTGCCATCGCCACTACAGCTTCATCAGGGTGTATTAGCTGGGACACCTCATCTTTTTACCATCAAGAATAATGAACCAACTCGAAGATAAATTTAAAGGAGTTTTTGTAGCACCACCAGATGCCATCCGACAGAAGTTAAAACATATAAAGGCGTTTGTGTTTGATTGGGATGGTGTGTTTAATAATGGACAGAAGAATGAAAATGCGACTAGCTTTTTTAGTGAGGTAGATGCAATGGGTACCAACTTACTACGGTTTAATTATTACCAACGAAACCACCAAGTGCCTATCACGGCTATCATTTCAGGAGAAAATAATAGTGCAGCTTATGCCTTAGCCAAGCGCGAGCATTTCCAATCCATCTACTATGGTATCAAGTATAAAGCACTGGCATTACAGCATCTTTGCATGACCCAAAACCTAAAACCGGAGGAAGTAGCTTTTTACTTTGATGATGTGCTGGACTTGTCGATGGCGGCTAAGTGTGGCTTGCGAATCATGGTGAATAGAGCCTGCAATCCATTGTTATTAGACTTTGCCAAAGAACGAAACTTGGTAGATTATATCACCGCAGCGGAGGGGCATGCCCATGCTGTAAGAGAAGGCTCGGAGCTGCTGATGGGGTTGAGTGAAATTTATAATTATACGATTGAAGCAAGAATGAATTATACGGAAGAGTATATCCATTACCTTCATAAACGCAACCTGCCTACAACGGTTTGCTATACTACACAAGCCTCGGCTATAATAGAAAAACAATTATGAAAATACTAGGCATCATACCGGCACGTTATGCTTCAACACGCTTACCAGGAAAACCATTGGTGGATATCTTGGGCAAGACGATGATACAAAGGGTCTATGAACAAGCAAAGAAAGCTATGCGGTTGACGAAAGTAGTAGTAGCTACAGATGACGAGAGAATTGCAGCAAATGTTACAGCATTTGGGGGTGAAGTGGTGATGACCGATGCAAACCATCCTAGTGGCACGGATAGGTGTTTTGAAGCGAGTCAAAAACTAGGAGCTGAGTATGAATATATCATCAATATACAAGGTGATGAACCGATGATAGACCCTTTACAAATTGATAGCTTAGCGGCAATATTAAATGGAGAAGTGGAGCTGGCAACACTGATTAAAGAAACATTCGATGTAGAAGAATTAAAGAATACCGGCGAAGTGAAAGTAGTAATGAATACTCGTAACGAAGCCTTGTATTTTAGCCGTGCTATCATACCCTTTATCAAAGAAGTGCCTTTAGAAAATTGGTTGGCACATCATCGTTATTTCCTTCATGTAGGGATGTATGCCTATCGTAAAGATATACTAGAGGCTATCTCTAAGCTATCGGTATCTAGTTTAGAAAAAGCAGAATCACTAGAACAACTTCGTTGGTTGGAACACGGTTTTAAAATTACTAGTTCGCTTACCGACTTGCCTTGCTATAGTGTAGATACACCCGATGATTTAAACAAAGTGATTCAACTTATCCAACAAAAGGAAGCTCAATAAAACTATAAATTTTGTACACATCCACAACACAAATTCGCGTGCGCTATGGCGAAACCGACCAAATGGGATACCTCTATTATGGCAACTATGCACTCTATTATGAAGTTGGTAGAACAGATGCGTTTAGGCAATTAGGGATTACCTATCGAGAGCTTGAAGAAATGGGAATTATGATGCCGGTAGTAGAATTGAAAAGCCAATATTTAAGACCTGCCCTTTATGATAACTTGCTTACCGTAAAGACTATCCTTAAAGAATTTCCTGATGACTCTAGTATTACTTTTCATACTGAAATCTATAATGAACTAGGTAAACTTTTGAATAAGGGTACCACGACTCTAGTATTTTATAATGCTGTACTGAAACAAAAAGTAGGTATGACGGATGCGTTAAAAGAAAAATTACTTCCTTACTTTATATTTCCCCCTTTATGAAGGATAATAAAGCAATTCTCATTACCATCGGCGATGAACTACTGATGGGGCAAACAATAGATACCAACTCGGCATGGATGGCAGTACAGTTGAATGCGATAGGAATAGATGTAGTAAAACGAATAGCAGTAGGAGATAATAAAGAAAGCATTAAATCGGCATTAGATGAAGCGATAGCAAATAGTGCAGTAGTGCTTTTGACAGGAGGTTTAGGACCTACAGCAGATGATATTACTAAGCCTTTTCTTTGTGAATATTTCGGAGGGAAGCTTATCGTAAATGCTACTGTATTGGAAATGGTGACGTCCATTTTTGAAAAAAGAGGGTTGCCGATGTTGGAAAGAAATAGCCTGCAAGCAACAGTGCCCGACAACTGTAGAGTACTGCTGAACCATAGAGGCACTGCACCGGGTATGTGGTTTGAAAAAGAAGGGACCATCATCATTTCCATGCCGGGTGTACCATTCGAAATGATGGGAATGATGGAGCAAGAAATCATCCCAGAGATAACAGCTACCATCCATCGCCAACCGATTCTGCATCGCCATATTATGACTATGGGAATAGGAGAAAGTTTTTTAGCGGAGAAAATAGCATCTATTGAAAATGCCTTACCTGCTTATATCAAGCTAGCTTACCTACCTACGTTTCGATTAGTACGGCTTAGGCTTACAGGTAAACATCCAGAATCAGTAAAACTGCAACAAGAACTAGAAAGCTATCAACAACAGATAGCAAAGGAACTTGAAGAATATGTAATCTCCTTGACGGATGAACCTTTTGAAAAATTATTGCAACAACAATTTATAGCTCAACAAGCAAGCCTAGCTATTGCTGAAAGCTGTTCCGGTGGCTATATGGAACATGTGCTAACACAAGTGCCGGGGGCTTCTCAATACTTTAAAGGAGGCATCGTATGCTATACCAAAGAAGCAAAAGAGCAATTATTAGGTATCGCTGCAAAAGACATTGAAGTGCATAGTGTGGTAAGTGAAAACATTACAATGCAAATGGCGGAAAAGGTTCGGCAGCTATTAAGAAGTGATTATGGGTTAGGTATTACAGGATGGTTAAGCGACTCCGACCAACAAAAGAAAGAAGATACCGGTTTGGTATGGATTGCCGTGACGAATGCAGCAAACCCAAACGAAGAAGTTTAAGTTTCATTATAATCGTGTAATCAATAAAGAACATGCTTTACAAATGGCTTGTTTCATGCTTTGGAAATTTATAAATGGAAAAGAAAGCTAATTGTATTTTTCTTTTAGGGATGCCGGCTTGTGGCAAGACGTACTGGGCTAAAAAACTAGCCGGTGAATTTGCAGTAGCAATGATAGACTTGGATGCCATCATCGAGACGGAACAACAAATGACGATAACGGCTAACTTCGAAAACAAAGGAGAAACCTATTTTAGAAAGCTAGAACATAAAACTCTAAAGAAAATCATTCAACAAACGAAAGTAAAAACCATCATTAGTTTAGGCGGCGGCACTCCTTGTTTTTTCGATACTATCTCCTTATTAAATAAAGTAGGAATAACTATTTACTTACAAGCAAAACCATCCACCTTACTTCAAAATATATCACAAGCACCGCATCAACGACCCTTATTAAACGATTTGGATTCGGCTTTATCAAAACTTTCGCAGTTATTAAAAGAACGAAAAGCTATTTATGAACAAGCAGCTTATATTTTTGAAGTGGAAACATTACAAGTTGATTCATTTAAACCATTTTTTGAAAAGCCATGAATAAAACAGCCTTAAGTGCCGGTGTATTATTTGCCGGTCTATCCGTTATCTTAGGAGCCTTTGGAGCCCATGCATTGAAACCCTTGATAGGAGCAGAACAGCTTCAAGTTTTTGAAACTGGGGCACGCTATCAAATGTATCATAGCTTAGCCTTGTTAGCCGTTGGCATTCTCTCAATTAGTTTAAAGAATAAAATGATAGCATGGTCTGCTAACTTTTTTATCATCGGTATTTTACTGTTTTCCGGTTCTTTATATACAATGACTTTCTTGAAGATAAAAGGTCAAGTAGGGTTGGGCGGATTAGGACTTATTACTCCAATTGGCGGCTTATTTTTTATCTTAGGTTGGTTGTTCTTTTTGATAGGAGTTCTTAAAAAATCAAAATAATTTTTTCTTCTAGTTCTTGATGTATTGATGCTTTCCAAACGTCCCATATTCTATAGTACAGTTGTTTTTCTTCTACTAGCCCTAGTGGTGTGTTATCTTGTTTACAAAGGGTGGGGAAGTGCTTGGTGGATGGCGCTAGTAGCCATATTATACCTCAGTTTGTTGATTATTGGAGCCACAAAGATTCAGTGGAATTTCTACATCAAGTCCATACACAAAGGGAATGATAATCGTCAAGTAGCCTTGAGCTTTGATGATGGGCCGGCTACGCATACCGCCACCATTTTAACCATTCTTAAAGAGCATCAGGTGCCTGCAGCATTTTTCTGTATTGGTGAGCGAGCCTCGAAGCACCCTGAAATAGTGAAGCAGTGGGATGAGGAAGGGCATTTAATCGGCAACCATAATTATCATCATGGGTTTAATTTCGATTGGCAATCTACAGCTAAG
>CALMXV010000153.1 GCA_937871155.1 uncultured Taibaiella sp.
CCTTGGCTATCGGAATCATTGGAGTTGCCGCCACTGTTGTTTGATTCGTTAGAGTTATCTCTTTCTTCGTCTGCATTGCCTTGGCTATCGGAATCATTGGAGTTGCCGCCACTGTTGTTTGATTCGTTAGAGTGGTCTCTTTCCTCGTCTTGGTTTGTTTGATCTCTTCTGCTTGATTCATTACTACGCGTATTTCGTTCTTGAGAGTTCGTTTCGTCTCTATCACTAGCTTGAGGAGAAGTATTCGTTTCTTGTTGGGAACTACTAGAAGATGCACGAAAGCCAGTCCAGCGTTGTTGTAGCCCTATACCTTGCAGTCTTATGATATAGGGAGAAATGGTTAAGTGAACACGCATAGGAAGTTCTCCATTTGCATTAAATGTTTCCCGATACTTTATGCAAAAAGCATTTTCAAATATTAATGTTTTTAATGGCGAGGTAGCATCTCTTCGAGTAAAGGCAATGCTTCCATTTTTGGTACCGGTGGACATACCCCATACCAACAATTCATTCGAATTGCCGGATTCTAATACGAGATGTATCAGTCCTATTTCTGTAGCCCGATTGGGTAAATTTCTACTGCCAACCCCTTGGAATATTTCGAAATCACATTCCAATATACGATACCCATTAATGGTTGTGGTTCCGCTGGCATCTGTAGTACCATCCAACACTAATGTGGCTTGAAACGACATAACTTAGCTATTTATAAATTATTTGTTTGACTTCAGTTCGCTTATCATACCATAAAGCGCGTCCAATAAAGCGGCTTTAGCATCCGAATCTGCCAAGGCGGATTTTAGAATCTTATTGGACTTAAGCTGCTTCATGATTTTCATGTATTCTTCTTTTTGGGTAGCATTGTCTTTAAGAAATTCACTTTGGTTGGTAATTCCTTTCATGCCAAAATCTTCAAGCCCTCCAAAATGTAATGCTTCTTTTTTAGAAGTCCCACCAGCATCTTCAAACTCGACTTCTACGGTTGGCTTGTAATGGTCAAATACTTGAGTGATGGTTTGTAATCCATGTACGATTTGAGGTTTCACTGGCGCATCTTTTGTAAGTTTCTCCGCCATGAGAGTTCTGTTCTGAGGTATGTCGGCAAAGGCTTCGCTGGCATCAGTTTTTACTTCATTGCCGCCTATTCCATAATTGCTGTCCATCATGTTGTATAGTATTAGTTAATTGATAATTTTTTGATTGAATGAAATTACAACGATTCTATATAAAATGTCAAGTAAATATACTGATTTGCTTAGGTAAATCTTCTTTTACTTTTTTCTTTCCTTCCTTGATTTTGATGATCGATATTCATTTATTGCTGGTTAATTTTCCAATCTAACTCTTTACCGGTTTCGGTTTCTTTAATAGCAACTAAAACGGTGTCGCCTAGTTTTATTTCTTGATTGATGATCATACGGCTGAGTGGTTTTCTGAGCGCGGTACGGATAGCTCCTTTCAAAGGTCGCACCCCATACTTAGGTGTAAAGCCTAAGTTGGCAAGATAGTCTTGTGCTTCTTTTGAAACCTGTAGTGTGATGCCTTGTTGTTCTAGTTGTTTTACTAATGGTTTTAAATGTATGTTGAAGATTCGCACTACATTTTCCTGGCTGATTGGTGCAAACGGAACGATTTCGGTTACCCGTGCTAAAAACTCAGGTCGGAAGTACCGAGCCATGATTTCCATTAGCTCATCCGACTTAGGTATTTTACCCTCACCAAAGCTTTGAATGATATGCTCTGCACCGATATTGGAAGTAAATAAAATGACGGCATTAGAAAAATCGCCTTCTTTTCCTAAGCGGTCGTGCATCTTTCCTTCATCAAGTATTTGTAAGAAAATGTCGAATACAGAAGGATGTGCTTTTTCTATTTCATCAAATAATACAATGGCATAAGGTTGTTGACGGATTTTATTTACCAGCATACCTCCTTCTTCATACCCCACATAGCCGGGAGGTGCTCCATATAACAGTGCCGCAGAATGTTCTTCTTTAAACTCACTCATATCAAATCGAATAATGGAATTTTCATCTTGAAAAAGAAACTCGGCTAATGATTTAGCTAATTCTGTTTTACCGGTACCGGTAGGTCCTAAGAAAAAGAAAGAAGCAATTGGCTGACCCGCTTTGTTGAGCCCTGAGCGGCTCTCAAGTATAGCATCCGAAACGGTTTTAAGAGCATGGTCTTGACCAATAACCCGTTCTCTTAGGTGGTTTTCCATATTCACCAAGCGTTGTTGTTCGCTGGTTTGAATTTTTCCAATAGGAATACCGGTGATATTGGCAACTACAGCTTTTAAATCTGTTTCATCAATTGTAGTTTTTACATCTTTGGCTATTTCGCTAAGGTTGTTGAGCATAGTGTCTAAGAACTGTTTCATCTCTTCCACACCACGAAGTTTTTTAAACTCTTTTTCTTCATTATGCCTTGCTAATAACACAGGGCTAAAGCCGGTTTGTGTTTCATGATATACCCATTGTAGTTGTTCTTCTGTAGGGGACTCACCTAATTCTTGCAGTTTAGTTTTGATAGTGTCAATATCAGAAGTGGCGGTATCCGCCATCATACGGCAAACAGCCATGGTACGGTCTAATAAGTCAAGAGCACTATCGGGTAATTTTCTATCCTTGATAAAACGTTTGGCTAGTTTAATGGTTTCTCCAAAAACAGTATCGTCTATTTCTAATTGGTGATGGGATTGATAGTTGGCAGCTTGATTACGCAACATTTTTTCAGCAACAGTAGTATCAGGTTCTGCTACTTTGATGACTTCAAATCTTCTACTAAAGGTTTCATCCTTTTCAATACTTTTACGATATTCATCAATAGTAGTAGTGCCTACAACCGTTAAGATGTTTTTGGCTAGCTCAGCTTTTAGGATGCTGGTAGCACCACCATTGGGGTTGTTTTTGTCAATTAGGGTATGAATCTCATCAATGAATAAAATGGGCTTTTCCAATTTAGAAAGCTCTTGAATGATTTTGCGAATCCTATCTTCTACTTCGCCTTTGTAGGCTGCACCTGCTAACAATGCACTATTGTCTATTTCATAAATCGCTACATTCTTTAAATGCTGAGGAACACGACCTGCTACTACAGCTGCGGCAAAGCCATCCAATAAAGCCGTTTTACCCACACCGCTTTCCCCGGTAAGAATGATGTTGGATTTGCTTTTGCGGGAAATGATTTCACACATTTGACGGATTTCTTTGTCTCTTCCTATTACTGGATTTTCTTCATCTGCGGAAGTGGGTATTAGTTTATAAATACAATATTTGTTGAGGGCTTCAAAACTTGCATTAGCTGTGGTACGTTTTACATCAGGTTGGTTTTTGTCTCCCGTTGCCGAATGCGCACTATTGGATTCGTATTGTTGAATCAACTGCGTGGCTGTTACCGGATACGTTTTCAATTGATCGTAGGCAAAGGCAACACCTGGTGTAGATAGGGCGATGAGCAAACACTCCGGTTCAATAGCGTTATAATGAAATTTAAGATGCAAATGTTCTGCTTCTTTAAATGCTGGTTCAAGACTTTCATCAGCAGAGGGTGCATCCGTTGGTTTTCCAGAGCGAGGATAGCTTTCCATACGAATTTCAGCCCATTCTTCTAAATAATATACATCCACTCCATTAGACTCTAAAGACTTTAGAATAGGAAAATCTTTGTGTAATAAAGCTTTTAAGATATGGGCTGCGCTATAACAATCGTGCATGTTTTCTTTAGCCAATTGTGAGGCTATGTGTAGCACTTGTTTTGTTTTTTCTGAGAGTGAGTAATTCGAAAGTGAAAGCATGAAAAAAAAGTTTTTAAGTACCAATAATATTTAAGTCGATGCCGGGTAAAATTGCACCTATTGCAGCATCCGCAATAAATGCATGACAGTAGGACTGTGCAAGAACATTGCCAATATAAAAAAATAATGAGTTGTCGATATCCGTTGTAAATACACCATCTACGGAAAGTAGTGTATTCAATGAAGGGAAGTTGCCAATAAACACTATATTGACTCCTGCACCTACTATGATTCCTCCTCCTAATTGCAACACACACATATTCATGCCTTGAATACGCTCTATACTTAGGTCTAAAGTGGAGATGCTAGTATCACTTTGTAAAGCGCCTCCATCAATACTTTGAAATAATCCACCACTTGTTCCGGAAGTAAGTAGGCCGGCTCCCATACTTGTAGCATCATCTGCGGCTGCTAAAGCGGTTTCTCTTAAGGCACCAATTCTTCTTCCTAGAGTTCTTCTAAGCATTACCCATCCTATTCGTGCCGGACGTTCTAAAAAATCAGCTACTGCATCTAATGAGCCCCCAGTACTTATACCAATTGATATTCCCTTTACACTTTTGGTGATTTCTACTCCCGGACCTTCAAGTTGCTCTCTGAAAATGCTATCTACCCTACAATATTGATCATAGATTTCTTGATGACTAGCTCTTGCATAATAAGAACCAAAACATTCAGCATTGCGAACAACTGCAGGGTCAAATATCAAAGGACATAACCTTAAATATATCGAACCAAAGGCGATACCCCCTCCGATAGCAAGACTAGTAAGGTCAGTAAACTGCCTGCCAGGTGCATTTCTTATGACGACTACGCTTCCCATTTTTTCTTAAGCTGTGTTTGCAGTTTCTTCATTTACTTTTTTAGCCGGTACAGTATTAGTTATTTCTTCATCGCCTTGTTGGGTATAGGTATTTTCATCCGTATTGTAGCTGTTTACGTAGCCTTGTCCGGCTTTATAAGATACAATGCCTGTTTGCTCATCTATACAATGAGCGATATCTCCCCAGCAAGTAGAAAGCATTATGTTGTGACTGTTATAAATAAAGTATAAGCTATTATATTTTTCGTGAGTAGGATAATTATTCTTATTGATATACCCTACGATTCGTTGAAATTCTTTATCAAATGCTGTTACGGAGTTTTGTAATCGTTCCGGTGTTTCTATCCCAATTTTATTTAAAGGTCCTGTAATTTTTGATAGGTATTCATTCGCACTTATTGAATCTAAAAGTTCTCCAAGATTAAACGGTATTGCATTAATGAGTTTTTTATAAAAAGCAAGCTTTGTGGGCAACATCGGCGACATAATCAGAAAGATGGCTTCTGCAAGCTTAGCTTTCTCTGTTTGGTTCATATCTTTTACTGTAGTAGTTCTTACGGAAGCTTCTTTTATTAAGTCTTGCAGCTTGCTAAGTGTTACGGTGGTTTGGTCGGGTTGATTATTGATGGCTGCTTCTGCAGCATCGGCTATTAATTTTTTATCTACCGACAGCCATTGGGTTTTACCTTTAGAAGGAGCATGAATTTTTTCAATGCCACAACCTTCAATTATTTGTTGAGAAAGCGATTCAGCGGCAGGTTCTCCATATTTGAAAATCTGTAAAGAAGCTGTAAGTGTATCAAATAAAGGGCAAAGGCAATTGAGTAGTTTAGATAAGTCTGACAACCCTAGATTGGTTTCTCCGGTTTTTATCTTTTCAGCTCTTTCACTCAGTATATTTTTAAAATCATCGAAGAATTGCTTTAACTCTGCTACTACTTTTGACGGTAATTGATCATAGCCATTTAGGAGGTTTTGAAATTGAGGGATATCTCCCGGCTTTATCAAGCCAACCCCTTCGCCTATCAGTTGTTTAGCACTGCCTACTACTTCTTTTATCAATCCTTCTATTTCATCTTTGATGCCGTTATATAGTTGAGTAGGGGATTGTCCGGAGCCTGAATTACCCAAGTGTACTCCCTTTAGCAATACGGCTAAGGCTTGAACCATGTGCATCTTTATCTTTCCTACGAAGAGAGATAAGGTTCCTTTATTAGCATCTTTTATTTGTTGTATAAGTTGTGAGGTTGGCTCAAAATATCCAATGGCATTTTGGGTAAAATCATAGGGATTGCCATAGCTAATTGTTTTGATGCCTTTAAGTTTATTTTTATTGAGTTTGTGGGTGTCTTGATACAATGTAGTGCCTACATAGATGATGGATTTTATAGTCCATTTCTCTTTCGAGAAATTATTGTCATCGGCTAAAGTATTGGCACATTCATTAGCAATATTGCCACCATCTGCAAGCCCTACAAAATGAATATTGGCGGTATATTTTTTCCAATCAGCAATTTTGGATTTTATTTCACCGGCAAGTGTTTGCCCATCTTCTTTTCTGCCGGATGCATCCTTGGGTTCATATTCAAACGTATGAATCAAACTCTCTGGATTCATATCAGTAAGTGTATCCTCAGTGTTAGCAGCTATCTTATCCCATTGGTTGTATTTTTCAAAATAGTCGTACTTGTCTTGTGCCTCTATGTTTTTTTTATCTTCTTTGATAAACATATTCAGCCCAGGAATAGCTGCCATAGCACTTTCTACAGCACTTGTAGCTGCTTCTACTGCACCGGTTACTTTACTTACCATACCTTCAGCAGCCGCCAACTCTCCTCCTAACCCCGCTGGAGAAGGAACTTTATGACGAATAAAGACCACCAATTGACGGAGGTCGTTCATCTCAAGTTGTTGTTGTGTATTCGGTTCTGACATTTAATAAATAACGAATTATCCTCTTCCTAAAAAAGTACAAGTACATTCACTTGTGGTATGTTCTGAAATTGTTTCAGTATTTCCGCTACTATCGGTTCTCCCTTCATGGATGGTACCATCAGGTGTACGAATATGATAGCGCATATTATTGACTCCGTTTCCGGCTTCATCTATCAAGGTAAACTGAGCTGTGAAGTCACTAGCATCTTGCCTATCGGCAGTTTCATCACCATTTTGTGCAGCTTGAGACAAGGCTTGAGAATTGGTTGCTGCGGCTGCATTGGTTGCAGACATACCCATTCCGCCGCCAGCTGTACCACCACCACCGCCGCCGCCACCACCATCACCAATCAATACAGTAGGGCAGCCTAATATAATTATACCTCCATGAGCCGTCATGTCTCCCATTCTAGCAGCAGGTTTTCCACAAATTAAAACACTAAGACTGCCTAAGATTATAGAATCCGGTGGTCCTGTACAGATACACATATCACCTACTACAGCCGCTGGCATACCTCCAATTAGCACGGTAGGTGCGCCCGGGGCAGCAATTGGGCCACCTACGTGAGGCACTACACCTGTTACCATCGGGCAGGTGTGCATATCGGTAAGCCTTGCTGCGGGTTTACTCATGAGTGAAATGAATTAGTCGGTAAAAAATCTTCTTTTTGGTTTCGGTTTTTCATCTATTTCTTGAATGGTAGGTATTGTGCTTTCAGAATTTGTACGTTGGTTATTTGAAAATAATTTTGATGTGGATATGGGTTCTACTTTTAATCGATTTTTTGCATCCACGGTGATCTTTATAAACCCATTGTCTTGTTGAATAAACAAATCCTTGATAGCTTCGAAAAAATCGGATAGTGCAACTGAAGTCATTTTTTCAAGTTGTGTTTTTAAAACTTTAGCATCCCAGTAGCGATTATAAACAGTTTTATTATTTACTTTTTTGTATAAAAATTGTTGCAAATGTTCTTTTAATTCATGGAGTGATATAGGAGTTTCGATGATGATACAGCGCTCTAAGTGACAGTTGGGATCTTCCCATTTTTCATAAATGTTTTCGTCATTTACTTGAAACAACCATGGCGCAACATGCCAAATAGATTCATCTTTAGTGCCGGCAAAAAGATTGATATGGTGTGGAAACTCTTTTTGTAACAACAGCAACGTGTAAACTTCATTTAAGGCGCTATCGTAACATAAATATCTCATTTGCTATCGTTTTAATTGATTTTTACAATAGCTCCTTGCACAGTAGTCATAGCACCACCTTTCAAAGTAGCATCTACACTACCTTCAATTTTTGCTGAAAGCCCTTTTAGTTCCAATGTAGCATCTGCCTCTGCTTTAATTTGTGTGCCGTCAATAGCCACTTCATTATTGCCGGTTATTGAAACTTTAGTCCCGGAAATGGTTACATCTTGCTGGGCAGAAATCGAAATGTTTTTCTCTGAGCTGATTTCAATGTTTTCTTTTGATTTTATGATAAGTTTTCTATCATCCGTTAAGAACTGAATAGTATGGACTTCTTGGCCGCCTACCATCATAGTAAGTAAAATACTTTCTGTATTCTTCAAGTGTAGCGTAGAGAAATCTTGATTATCAGAGCCCGAAAACAAGGCAGTTAGAATATCTTGGTCTTTACTTTTTTGTAATAGTTTATTGCCGGGTGTATTCCCATCGTGGTCGGAGATTCGTATGGTTCCGGCATCATCATTTATCTCTAGTCGTCTTCCCGATCTTGAGCCAAATACTTTGATGTGATTGCCTTCATGTGCTACGCCTGATGGGTTGGCTGTGGTATAAAATGAGCCAATCATTATTGGACGTTCGGCATTATTGTCCACAAAGTCAATCATCACTTCCTCATCTATTTCAGGAATAAAGCGCATCCCTCTACCATTTCCGGCATAAGGCACCATCACACTCATCCATGGGGTAGTTTCTGAATCTTGCATCCAAGGAAATCTTACCTTGATACGATCCAGCCCATCTGCATCTACATTATCTACTACAGTGGCTTGCTGTGCAGAACAGATTGGATACACCAACGGATTGGTATAAGGAGGTACTTGTGCATCTGCCGGAATAGCCGAAAAATAATTTTCGTAGTGATTGATGGTGGTAATGCTGTGATGAATTCTGATGATAATGTATTCTCCTTCACTATTCCCTTCCTGGTCAGTAATTCGTATTTTCTTGCCTATTTTCACTAAAGGGTTTCTTGATCTACCTTCTAATAAAACAGTGGATGCTGCTGCTGCTTGTTGTAATAAGGTATTAATGCTTCGAAGTATATCCGCAGTGGGTGCAGTAGCAATTCTTCTACCTCGGTGAGTGCTGGCAAATGCCGCATCGGCACCGGATAAGCTTGCGTCTGTCATGCCAGAAGTGCTTGATGCAGACGGTGTGTTTTGAAGTATTTCACCACTATATTGGTCATAACCTACTCCGGGTACTATCGCCTTTCTTATGGCGGCATTAATTTGTATGTTTTGAATGTCGGTTCCGTTCTGTAGCTCAACAGGCTCATCGCTGGGTGCTTCTACTACGAGCCTTTCACCATCATAAAACATCCACTCACCATAACGAGTAGCCAACATTTTATAAAAGGCAAAGGTGGTGGTGTTGTATTGAACATGATAAAATAGCTGGCTGGTATTGGTAGGTGAGAGTCTTAATTCAGTGCCTTGACCATTATTCAGTCCATTGAAAATATCTGTTAGTGTTTTGTGATAAAAAGAATTACAATCTTCGGATTCGTCCAACTTTGCAAACAAGCCCGCTCCAATGATTTGGTAATTTGCTGCCATTTCAGGCTCTGCTTGGTTGATGCAGTTGATAGAGGTAATAAATCCTTTGAAGGTAAACTGGTCGCCAACAGTTATGGTAACATCTTTCCCTAAGTTATTTCGATAGAAATCAACATGAGTAGAAAAAGTAGCATTCTGAATATCGGTATGCCAAACAAAAGAAAAGCTACAAGTGTCAACCAATTGCTGACTGATACTTAGATTGGTAAAGTTGACAAAAGTCATTTCATCAGACCCATCAATGCTTATACTTGTTTCTAGTAGTTCAAACTCTCCGCTTTCCGGTGGCATATCAATAACTGATTTTATTGGATAAATAATTTTAAAAAAGACTTTACGGAGTCTTTACTTTTTAGAAGACTTAAAGATTATACCCATTCATTGGTATGTGTACCGTTGCCCATGCTTATTTCTTTAGCAGAAATTGCAAACGAAACATTCAATGGGTTAGAGCTAGTAGAAGTAAATCCTTCTTGGAAGTTGATCAGATATCCTTCTTTAAATTTTAGCTCTTTCAACGTGGCATCGCTATCACGTTTGATAAATACTATACTGCCATCTTTCCTTTCGAAGTTGTTGCACATCCATTCAAAAAGATCGGTTTCATTGGTGCCTTCTACTTCTACAAATATTTTACCTCCACGAGTAATAGACGAAGGACGACCGGTAGGATCCGTTTCTTGCATTAAACTATAGCTACAAGAAAGGACGTTGTATTCTTTACCGGCTACTTTTAATTTGGCTTTGAAGCTCATGATTGAAATTATTTAAATGGTTTAAATCAAAGAATGAAAATACTATTTCAAGAATAGAATTGGAATAAATGCCCAATAAACATCACATGATTTTATACCCATTCGTTGGTATGAGTACCATTGCCCATGGTAATTTCTTTAGCTGAAATAGTGAATGTTTGGTTGAGCGGATTTTCACTTGTAGAAGTAAAACCTTCTTGGAAATTTACCAGATACCCTTCTTTAAACTTTAGTTCTTTTAATGTAGCGTCGCTGTCACGTTTAATGAAAACAACACTGCCATCTTTTCTTTCAAAATTGTTACACATCCATTCGAAAAGATCAGTATCTCCGGTGCCTTCTACTTGAACATGAATTTTACCACCTCTGGTGATAGACGAAGGACGACCGGTAGGATCCGTTTCTTGCATTAAGTCATAACTACATGAAAGTACATTATACTCTTTACCTGCAACTTTTAATTTGGCTTTGAAGCTCATGATGTTTAAATTTTAAATGATGAAAAATAACTTTATTTGATGATAACAAAAGTAGGATGACCCTTTACTTTTAAGGTAAGTAACAACCCTTATTATTCTACGTAATTTTACCTTATTATTTCTAAACCTTGTTTCTAAATTTGTATTGTTGCTATTGGATAGTTCTGTATAGAAATTTGCTTAGCAACTTGTAATTATTCCATTTTTAATTATTTTTATAAACCTAATAAACTTTAAAAATTTAGGCTTAGTAAATATAATAAAATCTTTAAAATCATTCAAAAATTGCTTCACTTTAATCAACACGAAAAAAACATTGCACTTAAGTTAAGGGCAGAAGTTGTAGTGGCAGCTTTAATAGAAAAAGATGTGCCTTTTGATTCAATTCGCTATGAAACAAAGGGCTCTTTTAAGAAAAACTATAGTAATGATATTGAAAAAATAGAAGTGCAGAGTTCTTCCAATGTACTATTTTCTGTTAATAGGGACGGACTCTATGATCGGTTACCGGAAGGGTTGTTTCATCAGACAAGAATGCAGAAGAACAGTACCCTTACCGATATGGTGGCGGAACATAAACGCTATAAAGCAGAAGAGAAATCTGCTAGAAAGTTTTTTCGTCCTATCGAGCAAGAATTTTTTCGATATAGTGTATTGATAGAGCAAGAAGAAAGAAGACTGACCAATAATCTATTTGATGCAACCATGTTACAGTTGTTTCAAGAGTTTTGGATGATTGATTCAGAGTTGCCTAAAGAGCCTTCAATGATGTTGATTCGATTGATGCCATGGGTAGCTACCATTAAAGGGAATCCTGAATTGACACAGAAAGCACTATCATTAATCTTAAACAAACCTGTAGATTTTGAAGAAAAACTTATTCAACATAAAATAGAAACGAAACAAGCTTCTATACTTGGCAATAACGCCTTGGGTATGGATAGTGTATTAGGACAAGATGTAACCATCTCCGTATGGAATTGGGTGTTTAAAATAAAGGGTATTCCAGTTGATGACATGTATGTCTATACTTCGCAAAAACCTTATGCACAACTATTGAAAAAATTTGAAGAGATCTTTATCCCGTTAGAAGTAGATGTATTATATGATTATGAAGTATCCTCTACAGCACCCTCTAAAAACACTTGTTCTGTTTTAGGTTATAGTTTTACAATTTAAAAATTAAGATGCAACAGTAAAATGGCACTGAAACTGTTTTTGACATATATCGGATTATTTTTTGTAGGCGCTACGGCAATATTTACCATTGCCAAAACATTAGTGCTAAATTTTAATGTAAAGAAAACGGTGATTTATGGATTGCTTTCTTCTAGCATTACTTCATTAGTGGCTTTTGGTACCACATTTATTACGGAACATCCCTTTGCTCTTTATTGGATTTTTTCAGCATTGTTTTTCCTATTCGGTTGCTTGCATTATTGGATTTCACATCGTCGATTTTTTCAAACTAAGAAATTTTCTATTAAAGTTAACTCCGGTGAACTACTGTATAGCTTGTCGGTAATATTGGTTACGATAGTTGCCTTATCATCGATGTTATATTTTTTTAAGGATAAACAATTCATGTTTTTCCCTGTACTCATGAGTGCCCTACTGTTTTTAGTTCCCTATTTTTTCTTCAATATGTTTCGTGCTTTATATGGTATTCCTCAAGCTCATTTTGCTACATGGCAATATCCATCGAAACCTATTGATTTACCTGACGAATCTTCTGATGAACGGTTGTTAGTTATAGGATTTGAGATTTCTAAAAAACCAACCGATGTTAAAACTTATTTTAGAGCAAAGGCGCCAGAGAAAATGGCATTAGGAGATCTATACTATCATTTTTTAAATGATTATAACGAACTTCAAAGTGAAACTCCTATTCAATATCAAACAGCAGACGCTGAAATGCAAGAATGGTGGTTCAGGTTAAAACCAAAATGGTATCAACGAAATAAAGTACTAGACCCACAAATGACGTTTATAGAAAATGGCATCAAAGAAAACTCTGTCATTATTTGCGAACGATTAGGATAAAACATATAAAGAACGCCTCATGAAAGACCAACTAAAATATTATCCTATCAATTGGATGGATGGTATGAAGATTAATAAAGACCACTTCATAGCTCAAGATAATGCCTGGTGCAATTCATTAGCAGATAACGCAGCGCTAAATCTATCTCCTATCCGATATGGATTGTTGCCTGCATCATCTGCCGGCGAAGATAATTTTTCTGTAAACATAGCGGTAGATAATCAAGGCACTTTGCGTGCTACTGTACGCGCCTGCCAAGCTATTACATCCGGCGGTGTTCGTATTAGCTTGCCTTTGCCGTCTTCCAACTCAACTGACGGGCTTCCGGCTACTACCTTTGAATTTAAAGCTACAGGAGGCGAGTCTATTTATTGGGTTTTTCTTATCGTTAATCCATTTGAAAAAATACCAGGGGGCAGCCCCGATATAAGCGAAGACCCTCCGCGCTATCCTTATGTTTTCCCTTCCTATCAAATACAAGTGATCAGCGGGAGTCAGTATCTCCAATATGCACACCAGCCCTATGCATTACCCATAGGCAAAGTAAAGGTCAACGGTAATGATATAAGAGTAGAAGAAGATTATATTCCTCCTACTTATTGTATCAATGCCCATCCAGATTTGCTAGCCTTACATGGCGAGCTCGACCAATACTTTAGTACACTTGAGCTTCGAAGCACACAAATCGTTCAGAAAATATTTAAAAAAAGCCAGCAAAATGAATTGTCTGAGTTGGTGAATTTTTTGTGCGATCGTATAATGTTGTACATCGGACAGATTATTACAGAATTTAGATGGATATCCGCTTATGAAACACCTGCTAAATTATTTGCTTCAATAGCCGGGCTTTCTCGAGTGATGAAAAATACCATTGACCTAAGAATAGGCTCAGGCAAAGAAGAACTGATGAATTACTTAAGTGAATGGTGTGAACTAAACCAAGGTGAATTGGAATCGCTTTTTGCCTCTGTAGCAGCTATGCGATATGATAATAACGATATCAACAATAATATCAACGACACGGTACGATTTGTAAAAGTTATCGGTAAACTCTTTGATACGTTAGCTGGTTTAGAATTTATAGGAAAACGAAGAGAGAGTGGCATATTTGTAAAAGAAGAACCCAGATATAGTGACCCACAAAATACCTCTTCAGAACAAGCGAAACCTAAAAGACGATTTTTTGGAAGTTAATTTTTTTTGAATCTTATAATAATCATTTTCAGTAATGAAACCTCAGAATACACAAGAACGAAAGCAAGCCTTCTTCACCTTCTTGGGCTATTATGCCCTGACTACCCTCCTACTTTTAGGTGCTGTATTTTTTGGAATGCGTGTGCCTACTGCTCAAAACAATAAACTACAAACTCAGGTAGAACAATTTGAACTAGAAAATAATTTTGCAATTTCATTTAGCAATCATAGCAATGAGGTGAAGAATATGTTGGACACAATAAATAAGCCTGGAGTGCAAGCAGAATTATTGGATGGGAAAATATCTGAGAATCTGAAGACGATGAACAACATGATCAACGACTCTACCAATTCAAAGAAAATGTATCAGGACATGGTACAAGGATTAGCAGACTTGCAGCTAGCAAAAAAACAACTTCGTGATGCCAGTGGTAAGGATGTAAACATGAGTGATTATATGAAACAAATTGAATCATTGAAAAGTGATTTGAACCAAGCAAGGTCAGAAGCTAATACTCTAAGATTGCAACTTATGGCTACACAACGATAAATACATAACTTACTCAATATACTTGACAAATCTTTTTACATAACTAAAGCTTTACGCTCCACAATAATCAACTATTAAAACTCATTTTGAGTGCAAGAAATTACCATTTCGAATGAACAACGGCAACAACATATTTACTCGAACATTAGCTAATATAGATACCAGAGCATGGCTTACGCTTATCATAATAGCCTTTCTATCAACAGTGGTATTAGCTTTTAAATGGGTCAACCAAGTAAAATGTTTGCCCTATGATATTACAGCAAAAGGCTACACTGCAGGAAAGGATAACACTTTTTATCTCGGTAGTTCCATTCAATTCAAGACTACATTAAAAGGAAAAGAAAAAATAACTTGGGATTTTGGAGATAAAGGAAAAGCGACCGGCGACTCTGCAACCCATGCTTTTGCTCGTGAAGGCGTCTATACCATCACTGCTACAGTAAGCGGACAATGTGAAGCCTTCTACAAAGTAACCATAATAAGAATGGAACAAGCCAAAGCTACTAGTACAGTATCTATGGACAATCCTATAGGTGGCCCTGAAGTGCTTTATACGAATGAGCCTACAAGTTTTACTTGTGCACTAGTAGGCGATAGTTATGAATGGAATGTTTTAAACTCTCCTGAATTTCCAACACAAACCACAGCGACCGCTAATTTCGTTTTCCCAATTCCCGGTGCAAGAATATTAGAATTGAAACTAGATGGCGACCCATCAAAAGTGTATAGAAAAACGATTCAAGTTTTGGCGAAAGCCTCTATGGATGCACCTGCAGCCCTCCCTGCCGATGCGCTACCACAAATATTGCCACCGCCTACTGCTGCTCCTGATGCTAAAGAGAATACGGAACCTGAAGCTCCTAAGGTGATGATTATACCTAACGAAGAATTTAAAAACTTATTGAATGCAGTAACATCCGGCGATAAAGACTTACAATCTATCACACAATATCTTTGCAATCCGGATAAAACAAAAGTGTTGTTGAATGGTACAGAATGGGAAACCGTGACAAGTTTCGTACAAAAGATTTATGGCAAGAAACGTTATGATATAAAATCAGTAGAAACAGTAAGAGATGCGAATAATTGCGTAACTATTTTAAAGATTAAGTATAAAAAAAGATTGTTCTGATAAGATATGCCTGAGTATTTGAAATTACCCTTAAACTTTAACCAGTTCTTTGAACAAGACAAGTTAAACACTTGTTCTATCAAAGATTCTATAGCTCGTAATCTTCATTTACTCATTACTACCAATACCGGCGAAAACAAACAGAACTTACAATACGGAGCTCAATTTTGGGATCATGATTATGATATACACATGAGCAATGATAAGAGAAGGGAACAAATCATACAAAACCTAAAAGCGCAAATCAGTTTGTTTGAAAAACGGTTGGCAGATGTAGTGGTTGAAGTGAATATAAAGCAAACAGAATACAATACTCAAGCGAATCGGCAGCTTAGAAGAAAAATTGAAATTATCATCACCGGACTTATTGTAAGAAGTAAAGAACCGTACCGATTTCAAACCGGATTTTTTATAGGGCCTCTTTCATTCGATTAAATTTTTACTAATTCAGAAGCACCAACTGTATCAGTTATGGAAAGATTAAGCAAGGATAGAATAAAAGATCGAATGCTCAAGACGGCTTCTAAAGTATGGGGAATACCCGAAAATGAAATTGAAGCCAACTATGATCCTCTAGTATTATTGTTGTTAGAAGCATGCTCTTCAGAATTAGAAAAGCTAAACCTTGATATCCAATCATCGCAGAATAGATTGTTAGGGCATCTGGCAGAAATGATGTTGCCAGACGTGACTTCTGGCGCACAACCTCCTTCTTGTGTGATGAAAGCTGCACCAATAGAGGGAATGACTTCTATAGATAGCCTTACTAAATTTTATTGTACAACAAGAATTGGCTCAGGCAACCAAAGTGCTACTGCTGATGTACATTTCACCCCAATAGGAAAATTCCCTTTATTGCCCACAAGGCTAAAATATATTGGTATTGGTGACAAAGCTTATTCCATAAAAGAAAGCGGTACGAAAGAAGTTTTATTTGAAAAAAATACTAACGACAATCAAGCGGTTTCAACTATAGAATTAGTACTAACCGTAGATGCCAGCTTGGCATCCTTGCAAGGGCTAAGTTTGTTTTTCGATCTTCGTTCACATTCCGAAGCACCATCTTTTTATCAACACTTACCAAGTTGTAAAGCGAGCATTAATGGTAATGCGATAGCTATAAAATCTGGCTATTCGTTTGCAGAGCAGTTTCAGCCGGACCCTGCTACCATGTTAGAAAATGGAGCGAACTATACAGCCAAACTCAACAGATTAGTTGCGGGAACTTATGCCGGTCAATTTTTGAATATTGATGATGCTACATCCATTAAAACCTTGCAACAATCATCCCCTTCTACTTATTGGCAACAATTATTGCCTAAAGAGATTATCCAAAAAGAGTTGGCAGCTCCTATGATTTATTTGTCATTATCTCTTAGTAAATCTTTCCCAAGATATGTGTTGGAAAGCTTGATGATAGCTGCAAATGCTTTCCCTATTGTCAGCAGGAAAATGAATACACTTAACTATAGAACCAATCAATGGATCAACATCATACCCTTGTCATTTGAAGGTGCTTTTTTAGATATTCAATCCATCCAATCTTCATCCGGTAAATACAATTATCGCATGACACCCTTTGGACATGATATATCCGAAGGAGAAGCTTATGTAAGAACCAGTGGGATAGCAAAGCATAATTCAAGAGAAGTGAGAGAAATGGTGGGGAATCTCATGCAAGCAATACGTGATGAAAGTGCCTATTTTAATGATATTAGCAACGATACTATTATGAATAGGTTGCGAGAAGTCAACCAAGTACTTACTCGTATTCAAGATCAGATAAAAAGTGCTAAAGACCTAAGAGAGCAGTTTTGTTATGTACTTCTAAAGCCTAAAAATTCTAATGAAACACTCTCCATTCAGTATTGGAGTATGCACTTGAAACCTGCTAAGCAAGTAAAAGCATTTACGTTATTAAATGGCTTAGACCATACAGCTGTTGACGCAAAGTCTGCTTATACCATTACTCCATTATT
>CALMXV010000154.1 GCA_937871155.1 uncultured Taibaiella sp.
TAAACTGGCTTACGGCAATTATTCGGTCAATAGACTTTAACAATCGAGCTTTCATGCCGCTTTGTTTTTCCCATACGTCAATACCATGTGCTGCCAGCCATATTTTTTTAGAAGGAAATAAACCTTTTATTAAAACACCAATTATCGCAAGATTGATATGACCTAAGATAATGATATCCGCTTTGGCTCCGAGTTGCAAAGCTTGTAAAATAGCCTTGGGTTTACTGCCGTTTGCTGTAGTATAGTTTGAAGGGTTGAAATAGTGTTCATCGCAATCAGTATCATGTACGGAAGCCCCATAGACTTTCCCTACCATTGAAGGTTGTAGTTCTTGTAAGGCTTTCAGAAAAGCACGATTAAATTTTTCGATGCCGCCCATTCCTTTGAAGGTCGTGAGACTGACAAATAGAACCGAAGGCTTAGGAGTTTGCATAGCAGATAGTGCGGGCGTCTTGGGATATTAAGAAGTTCCAATAACGGCTCCAATGAAGTTTGCCACTTAGATATTGGTTGCGGATATGGGTATAATGAGGTGTAGGATGTTGGGCTTGTATGGAGTGCATCCATTGATAGAAAGGGAAAGTGAATCCCATCTTCTTCCGGTTCCAAATGGCATCGGGTAAAAGGTCTTTAAACGCTTCTATCAATAAATATTTTCCAATAGTTGGATGATATTTTATAGAGGGGTCAATAGAAAATGCTACGTTCATAACCTCTTTATCTAAAAAAGGAACTCTGATTTCCAAGCTATGCCACATACTCATATAATCACTGTCTTTGAGTAGTTGGTTTTGCATATAGAGATTCGTTTCCATCCAAGAGGCAGTATCTCTGTTATCTTTAATGCCTTTGGGCTTGTGGAGCCTCACACCCTCCAATATTGTAAGGAGATCGGCTTTGGGTTTACCGGTTAATGCTGCGGTTTGTGCAAGAGAAAAGGCTCCTCGGTTAAATAAGTATCCGGCAACCTCAGCTTTACTCGCAAAGAAGCTTAGTTTTTTGAATTTATCAGAAGGTAAGTATTCTGCTAGTCCTGGCAGAAATGCAGGAATTTTTCTAAGTTTTGCAACGTGATTGGCTCTAGTAAAAGAAGGATACCCACCAAAAAGCTCATCCGCACCGATACCACTGAGAACAGCAGTCAATCCATAGTTTCGGGCATAATAAGAGATGAAGTAGGAGTTGATACCATCAGTACTGGGTTGGTCCATCGCTTCAATAATTTCCGGTAGATGTTCTTTAAACTCCTGCTCCGTTACTAAGAAGCTTTCATGATGTGCTCCTGTTTTATCGGCGATTATTTTTTGATAAGGGGCTTCGTTGAGCGTGGCATCTTCGAAAGTGATGGATAATGTTTTTAGATTTTGACCGATATAGGGTTGTGCTAATAAAGTAAGTAAACTACTATCGATACCACCACTTAAAAAAAGCCCATTAGGAGCATCACTGATTAAATGTTTTTTTACCGCTTTCGGCAATACTTCACGGAGATGGGTAAGTGCTTCAGCAGATTGGGTGATATCCGGACGAAATGAAAACTGAGTATGAACGCCTGTTTTATACTGTAAGCTTGGTACCTCTATTTGTAGCCAAGTTCCTTTTTCTAAAGGCACAACGTCTTGTAATGTAGTATAGGGTTCCGGAAGATGCCCAAACAACATAAAGGCAGCTTGCCAATCGTTGTTTTCGGGCCAGTGCGGGTCTAGTTGTTTAAAGGCTCTTATTTCAGAAGCAAAGACCAATCCTTTTTTCTCCGATAGATGAAAATAAAGAGGCTTAATGCCGGCATGGTCTCGAGCTAAAGTGATTTTTTGAAGATGTTCGTCCCAAATAGCTAATGCAAACATGCCATTAAAGCGTTCAAAACAAGAAAGCCCCCATTGTTGATAAGCTTGCAGTACTACTTCTGTATCGGAATGAGAATTAAAGTTACACCCAAGAGATTGTAACTGTATTTTAAGCTCTTGATAGTTATACAGCTCTCCATTATATACAAGAACCGTTTTTTTATCGGTACTGTACATGGGTTGTTGTCCGGTTTCTGTAAGGTCTATTAAGGCTAATCTTCGATGCGCTAAATGCAAGGGTAGCGACTCGTGTGAATACCTACCGGCACCATCAGGACCACCTCGGCGCATAGCATCCCGCATAGCTTCTACTTGTTCTAAACGAATAGAACCTGTATTATCAAATATGCCGGAAATGCGACACATAATTTTCTACCTAAGAGCTAGAATAATATTTTTTAGAGTAGGAAATACTGCTTCAATACACGAGTAATAATTGGTGTATTGAAGCAGTAAAGATTGAGGATTAAACCCCTATTTTTTTACGTAGTTGATGGAAGGTTTTTCTCCAACCTTTGCGCATATGGTCACCGCTTTCG
>CALMXV010000155.1 GCA_937871155.1 uncultured Taibaiella sp.
ATAATTTCTGTTTTAATAGCAGTAGCCTTGTTTGGTTATCATTGTATGCAAGCTTATAAAGTGCGTATTCGCAAAAACGTAGATGAACAAATGAAAGTATCCTTGCTTTCTGTAGCACAATTGCTAGTACCTATAGTGATACTTTTAGTGGTTCTAAATCTATTACCCTCATCCGCACAAGCATCCATTGCCTTACTTTACGGATTCTGTATTTTTTTCGGATGGATAACCGCCATCATTTTAGGAATGACTTTTAAGACACTGCCTTTTATTGTATGGAATAAAGTATATCATGAAAAAGCTTTCGCCGGTGCTACACCCGTACCCAAAGATTTGTTTAAAGAATCAATTTTTAATGCTATGGCTATTACCTATCTCTTAGGATTTTCCTTAATGGCAATTGGTATTGTTATACAGCATAATTTAGTTTTAAAATTAGGTGCCGGTACTTTAGTAGTGGCAGCAGTTTTATATGTAATCAACACAGGAATTACCTTACTACATCAACCTCCCAAACAATGAATGTAATATCAAACGACAGTATAAAATGTACTATGGCTTTATCGGGGTTATACAATGTTATAGACCCTGAAATAGGGCTTAATGTGGTGGTCCTTGGACTTATTTATCAAATAGATTTTGATGAAATGGAAAAGCGTATTGATGCACAAATGACCCTCACTACACAATTTTGTCCAATGGGCGAAAGCATCACTGGAAATGTAACCCAATCTATCATGAGTACTTTCCCAGAGTGGGAGGTGCATGTAAACCTTACTTTCGAACCTCCTTGGGACTATTCAAAAATATCTAGAGAAGGACAAGAATTTTTAGGGAGATAATCATATGCTAAGTATTACTTGTAAAACAGCTATCAAAGCAGTTATCTATTTATCAGGCAAAAGCGCACAAGGTGAAAAAGCCGGTATGAAAGAAATTGCAACGCATATTAATGCCAGTGAACATACTGTAGGCAAAACCTTGCAAACATTGGTGCGACAAGGGTTAATTAATAGCATGAAAGGGCCGGCTGGAGGTTTTTATATCAATGAAGAACAGCAAAACCAACCTATATCAAACATAGTTGAAACCATCGAAGGGGCAGGTATTTTTAAAGAATGTGGTTTAGGATTAAATAAGTGTTCGGCTACTCGACCTTGTCCCATTCATAATGAATATAAAGTAGCCAGAGAGCTGATAGAAAAAATCTTCAGAGAGAAAAGGGTGAAAGACTTATGCGATCCTGTTTCTAATGGACTGGCTTATCTTATCGACTAAGCTTTCCAACGGTTTTTAAAAGGATTCATTGAATATTGGCATTTTATTAAATTTTGAAAGGAGCCAATTCCCTACTTTTGAAAAATTTTTCACAACTCTAAGAAATGTACAGACAGGTTAGTTTAGTGGTTTTAGCATTGGTCAGTTTAGCCTTATTTGGATGCCCTTATGAATCTAAAATACCTATTAGTGGACCCTACAAACAAGTAGATAAAAACTTATTAGGTACCTGGGAAAGCGATGATGAAGTTTATAATACCTATATCATATCACCATCCGGAAATTATAAATATAATATTCAACAACGCACCCTTGATGGGCAATCTTACAGCTTTACTGGTTATATTTCTGAAGTTAGAGGAGCTACTTTTTTAAATGCATATTCTGATAGCGAGAAAGTTTATTATCTATATCGTCTAAAAATTGATTCTACTGCAAAGACTGTTATAGTGATGCCTTTTGCTAAAGAACTACCCTATAAATTTACAGACACTACTGAGTTGAAAAACTTAGTTTGGCGCAGCATGAACCTAAGAGAGTTTTATGATATTGAAGACCAGGTTGTTTATCGATTGGTAAGCCCAGAAAGAAAAAGCTTCAACTAAAACTTTATCGGATTCTGCTGTAATAACTATCGATAATTCTATAAAAATCTTGAACAGTAAAGTCATCTACCTTCCATTCGTAAGGCTTTACTACTGTGTTTTGTAGCCATTCTATAGCATCATCTGTGTTTAGAAAAAAGGATAGTTCAGATAACACTTCTTCATACGCCACTTTATTGCCTTGAAATAACTCGTTGATGAAAATAAATTTTTCATTGATGCCTATGTATTTACGAATATCATCTTTTGGCTTGGGGGGCGGAGTGGCTACGGGCTTGGTATCTATTTCTTGTAATCTTTCAATAGGACTTATCTTAATTTCCTCCTGACTATTAGCTGGTGTTGAAAGATCCGTTTGATGGTTATTGGATATACTTTCTGCTTCTGAAGCGATATCTTCAACATCGTTATTTTCCTTTTCAAAAGCTTGGGTGAGTTCTTCCAACGTTGGCTCTTGAAACGAGATGGACATTTGATCAATTTCTGTTTGAGGAAACTCAGTG
>CALMXV010000156.1 GCA_937871155.1 uncultured Taibaiella sp.
CAGTTAAACTATTTTTACATCAATCAACTGTTGCACTTGGTGCTTGAATTCAGCAATTGCAAGCAATTAACAAAAAGTTTCAAAATAATTTTGTACAAGTTAAAAAATACAATGGGAAAAGTTTCGCAAAAAGTAAAATACCATCTCTCCCACTTCTTGTAGTTTTCATTTGGAAAAATAACACCCAACCTGATAATATACTAACTCGTCATAAAACGCCATTCATAAATTCCAAATCTTTCTTCCCTGACAATGTTGCCAACAACTAAGCATCACATATTTCTATCTCATTTTAGTAAAAACATTCACCCAACCTAATAGTGCATAGCTAATAAATATACTCTGTAATTATCCTGAAATTTCCACTTTTTGCTCATTGACTAAATATACAATTTCAAAGAACTCTTGTGCGGCAAAAGAAACTATCTCACATTGCCATCACTTCATTCTTACGCCAACTGGTGATACCTTAAAACTAAAATTTCTCTTACAAAAAACTCAGAAAGTTGTTTATCGGTCTATGGAATTAACCAGTTGACTTTTCTAAAAAAATCAAATGCATAGTCTGAGATAAAATACAATTTGTAATTTCACCATATCTGTATCAACAATGAAAAATTTAAAAATCTGGCTTGCTATTATTTTTGGATTTTGGTTATATACGACCTTTTCTGACGGATACGGATTGTATGGTCCGGAAAATCACTATGACCAAACGCCACCCTTAGTTATTGAGCCTATTAAAATTGATAGTTCCGTATTTATTCCTAAGGATACAACAGCGTATCAATATAATTGGGAAGACGATAAGACAAATGAGGAACCCTGCGAATGTGAATTGGAGGACTAGCATTCTTAATGATACATAAATCTATCAAAGGGATTACTCAGGATGATAAAACCCTAATCGAATGGCTTCAATTACTATTCCCACTGTGGTTTTAGCCTTTAGTTTTTCCATGATTTTCATTCGATATCCTTCTACCGTCCTCGAGCTGAGGAACACTTTTTCTCCTATTTCTTTATTGGTAAATTCTTGACAAATCAATCGAATAATTTCAATTTCCTTTTCAGTAAACTCGGCTTCTTTTTTTTTCTTTTCTTTATTTTCTCGGCTTAATGCGATGAGTTTTGCCAGCTTGCTAGAAGTGTGTTTGCAATAATAAGTATTGCCTTCATACACAGTGGTAACGGCATCAGTAATTTCAAATTTATCGGAGTTTTTCAACAGATATCCTTTTGCTCCTGCATCTAGCATTTCAAGAATCAACTCTTCATCATCAAACATAGATAATGCGATTACTTCGATAGCAGGGTATTGTTCTTTTATTTTTTTGGTAGCTTCTACACCATCCATCATGGGCATTTTAATATCGGTAACCACTACATCGGGTGAGGTAGTCTCAATTAGCTTTATCAACTCTTTTCCATTTGCTGCTTCACCTACTAACTCTATTTTATCGGCTTTGCTTAACATCAGCTTCAACCCATCTCGAAAAATTTCATGGTCATCAGCAATCAGCACTTTTATGTTGTGATTTATATTTTTCATTTGCTACATCTGTGGTATTAAAATTACCTATTGATTTATTAAAACCTAACTTTTCTCTTTATCCAATTATTAAAT
>CALMXV010000157.1 GCA_937871155.1 uncultured Taibaiella sp.
CAAGGATTCTGTTTTGTAGATACTGGTTATGTAGATATCTATTTGCCGCCTACCCCTACCGTAGATGCAGGACCCGATAAAACCATCTTCGCCGGCGATCAGGTAACCTTAGATATTACTGCTACGAATGCCACCACTTATTCTTGGACACCTACGGCTACCCTTAGTTGTAGCGATTGTCCGGAACCTATAGCTACACCAATTGTAAGGAAAACAACCTATGTAATTGTGGTAAGCGATGACTATGGTTGTAAAGCATCTGATTCGGTTACGATTACGATGACCTGTGATAATAGCTTACTCTTCATGGCTAACGTATTTACGCCCAATGGAGATGGTAATAATGATCGTTTCTTCCCTCAAGGAAAAGGAATCTCGGTTATTTATAGTTTCAAAGTGTATAGCAGATGGGGTGAGTTGATGTATGAAGCTTACAACATCCCTATTAATGATGAGAATTATGGATGGGATGGTACCTTCAAAGGAATACCTCTTGATCCGGATGTATATGTTTATAGCATAGATGGTATCTGTATTCTAGGAGATCGCTTCTTTAAGAAAGGAGATGTTTCCCTGATACGATAAATGGAAGAAGAACTCAGCAAGTTTTAAAACATAATAATAGATGATGATTGGGACAAAGCTCTAAACAAAACAGCCTACATTGAATTTGTAGGCTGTTTACGTATTGTAAGTTTCTATTCAACTAAGGTTTTACAAGCTGCGATTTTAATTGCTCTAAAACAGCTTTTGCAGCATCTACATCACTATTCGCTTTTTTCTGAGCCTCTAAATTTTGCTCCATGCTTTTTTCAATTTTTTCTTTTTGGCTTTTTAAAGATTCATAATCTTTAACTACCGAAGCCGTTTTGTCTTCTGCTGCTTTCACTACTTTCATCTGGTCTTCTATCTTCTTTTGCAACTCGGCTGCTTGAATACCTGTAGATAATCCAACCAAAAATGTTTTAAGATTTTCAATTTGTGTGGCATCAGTGGTTGAGGTTAAGAAGTTGTCATAGCCTCTAGATAATAATATTGATACAGTCGTATTCCCTTTTCGTTCTTCAGTTTTTACATACACATCGAGTTTATCAGCAGGGGCTACTTCCATCCATGATACTCCGCTATATAAATCAAATCCACTCTTCCTTTTGCTTTTACCAAACTTAGCCAAGTTGAATTTTTCGTCTAGTGCTTGCGTCACAAATCCCTTTGCATAGGGATAGTCAGCAGCTAAAGCTTTTTGCTCCACTTTATTCATTTTAATAGCTACTTCTCTTACGTTTTGCGCATAGGTGGTGGTGGTACATAAGAAGGCAAAACCAGCAACGACCATTTTTGGTAATAATTTCATAAGGATGTTTTTTTAGTACACACAAGTTTACGGATAAAACATTCAGTTTCAAAAATCAGTTTTACTAATCTCTCTTTACCTTAGTCGTTGAAAACATAATCATGATTCTAGTTTCTATAGTTGCTGCAGATGAAAATAATGCTATTGGTATCGACAATCAGCTACCTTGGCATCTCCCCAAAGACCTTCAGTTTTTTAAAAAAACGACTTTAGGGAAACCGATCATCATGGGGCGTAAAACCTTTGAGTCTTTAGGAAAACCATTACCCGGAAGACTCAATATTGTTATATCTTCACAGCCATCCTTATCGTTGCCCGAGGGGGTAATTTTGGTCCATACAATCCAGCAGGCTATCCAGCATCTTAAAGAAGCATCAACAGTTGAAGCTTTTATTATTGGTGGCGGCCATGTTTTCACACAAACGTTACCTATCATCGATCGGCTATATCTCACCAGGGTGCATACTCAAGTACAAGCTGCTACAGTTTTCTTTCCCGCTATCGACCATAGTCATTGGAAACTAGTATGGCAAGAAGCGCATGAAGCCGATGAAAAACATCCTTTCTCTTTCACCTTTCAACAGTATGAAAG
>CALMXV010000158.1 GCA_937871155.1 uncultured Taibaiella sp.
TTAGCAAAAATTTGATCGTCCCATTTCCCAAAAATATTGTGGTGTTCTTCCGGCTGGAGGCTTACGGTTTCGAGGCTCATGCCGTCTGAGGTAGGCTCTATCTTGTATGGTGGCTGCGGAAGTAAGAGATAGTTGTAATAAAAATAACGGGCACAGAGTTCTTCAAATTGAATAGGATGAAGAATGGTACTACCTATTTTTTCCAACAAATTTTTATGTTCTTGTTTTACGAATCCATTATCCTGAAGGCAAGCTATAATGCCAAAGCCATTCATACCTAAAGCAAACATGAGCTGAATGGTATCATCTTTATAATTGAAGACTTCTTTAGAATATTTTAGCCGTACCACGGAGATGCTCCATGGATAAGTCCCTTTGAACTGTAATGGAGCTACTAAGGATTGTAACATTAAATGAAACAGCCCTAAACGTTGTTTTAATTTTTCGGATATCGAAAAGGGTTTTTTTTGAAGTGCTTTTGTTTTCTTCTCAAAAAGCATATCGTGATATAAGATGCCATATACAATACGACCCATCCAAAGAAATAGCCGATGTGGGTTGAACGCTACAATGCCTTCGAAACCTTGTTCCATTGCTGATCGTACTTCTTCATCTAAGGCTTCAATAGCTTGTTTTACTTCGGGTGTACAAGTCATTCTTAGGTCTTGATAGTTGACAGAGGTTACAAAGTCCATCATCTTAAACCGTTTTTCTCGATAGCCATATTGGTCCAATATCCAATCAGGAAAAACAGAAACGGTATCTAAAGTCTCCGTAAGCGATGCACCGGTTAAGAAGCAGGTAGAATCATCAAAAAATAGATTGGCAAAAGGATTAAAAAACTGATAACTCATCTTCGTATTCATAATTTAACGACCTAGCTCTCGAAAGCGTATAGCTAGATCAAAGCGCTCAAAGGTACTGGTAAATAAGAGGAGAATGATGATGAAATCTGCTTTATCCAAACGTTTAATTTTTCATTATGGCAGTATCATAAGTATGGACGAGTTATCGGAAAACAATCAGATGACCAAAGGCAGAACTAATCTCTGTTATCCTTATCTTTGGCAGCACTAATCAAAAAATCAATATGCAAGTAGGTCTGTTACATTTACACAATATCATGCGATGGGTGGTGATCATTTTTATGATTATAACGTTAGTTCGTTCCTTTAAAGGCAATCGTCCATTCACTTCTGGTGATAAAAAAAGTGCTTTGTTTTTAATGATAAGCATGGACATACAGTTGCTCATTGGTATGTATTTGTATCTAGTCGGAGCATGGGGTTTAAAGAATATTGAAAACCAAGGTATGGCTACATTGATGAAAGATACTATTGGTAGATTCTGGGCAGTAGAGCACATTACTGGTATGGTTATCAGTGTTATTCTTGTACATTTTGGATATGCTGCTACTAAAAAAGATATTAACGATGCTTCTAAATTCAAGAAGTTATTTTGGTTCACCTTAATTGCTGCCATCATCATTTTTGTTACTATTCCTTGGCCTTTTAGAGCGGGTATAGCAAGACCTTTGTTCCCCGGAATGTAACGCTGGCTTCATTTAATAGTTCTCGTATGAAAGGCATTCAATGGTTGTGGCAACCCTTCTACGTGTTATATGTAGTGGTTAGTTTCCTTATCAGCATAGTGCTTGCCTTTCCTATTTTTCTTTGTTCAGGGCTTATCAATACGAGTAAGTCTAGGAAGTTTATCTATTATGTGGTTCATTATTGGGCAAGGCTTTGGTTGATGTTCATCGGGATGCCACTTCGTTGTTATGGGAGTTTCCCAAACGATAAAAAGTACATTGTGGTAGCCAATCATATTTCCTATCTCGATACGATAAATATTTATGGAGCGATACCTGCCTATTTCCGCACCTTAGCAAGAAAAGAGATGGTACACATTCCCATATTCGGTATGGTTTATAAACAGCTAACTATTCTTGTAGATAGAAGCAGTACACAAAGCCGTACGAAGAGTATGAAGTTGATGTGGCGTTTATTGAAGAATGAATCCCATATTGCCATTTTCCCTGAAGGCAGTTTTAATGAAACACCGGCTGTTTTAAAAGATTTTTATGATGGAGCTTTTCGTTTGGCGGTCAATACTCAAACACCCATCTTGCCAATTCTATTTCCTGATACTCCGTTTCGGTGGCATTATAGCCATTGGTGGAAACTAAAGCCTGGTAAGAATCGTGCCTACTTTCTACCGCCTATTGATGTGGATGGTTTGGAGGTACAAGCTTTAAAAGAAAAGACCTTTGGCATTATGGAACAGCAGCTAAACGAATTATACCAAGACAAGAAACCCTCCTTATAAAATTTCCTCAACTCATAAATTTAGTAACGTATGCGTGTCGTCATTCAACGAGTAAGTGAAGCCAATGTTGCGGTCAATGGAAGTTCAGTAGCTGCCATTGCTAAGGGCTTTTTAATCTTGATAGGTGTGGAAGCCGCAGATACCAAAGATGATGTCGATTGGCTGGTGAAAAAAGTAGTACAGCTTCGGGTCTTTAATGATGAAAATGGATTGATGAATCTTGATATCAAAACTGCGAAGGGTGCGATTCTAGTCATCAGTCAGTTTACGTTACATGCTTCCTATAAAAAAGGAAACCGACCTTCTTTTATCAAAGCTGCAAGACCTGAAGTAGCGATTCCTTTATATGAATATTTTATCAGTCAGCTTGCAACAGCATTAGGCAATCCCGTAGCATCCGGAGTGTTTGGTGCGGATATGAAAGTAAGTTTGATAAATGACGGACCGGTTACAATCACTATGGATAGTAAATCTCCTGAATAAGATTTGCTCCATGCAACTCTTACGTGATACTTCTAAAATACGTGTAGCGTAGTATAATTTCTAGACTCAAACAAGCTAATGCAATGGCTGCAAACGGGAAGAAGAGTTCTGCATAGCGTTTGTGAGTGCTGATTTCCACCTTGGACTTCTCTAGTTTATCAATGTCGTTGTAGATTTTTGCTAAAGATTTATTGTCGGTAGCTCTATAATATTTACCACCGGTTTCACTAGATATTTTTTGGAGCAAGGCTTCGTCTATTTGCACTTCTTGCATTTGCATCTGCACACCAAAAGGAGTAGGAGTAGGATAGGGTGCCATGCCTTTTGTACCTACACCAATGGTATAGACACGCACTTTATAAGCTTTAGCAATTTCTAAGGCGAGCTCAGGTCCTATCTTGCCTACATTGTTTACGCCATCAGTCAAAAGAATGATGATTTTACTTTTACCATTAGATTTTCTAATTCTATCTACAGCGGTTGCTAGCCCTTCACCTATTGCCGTTCCATCTTGCAACATTCCACTTCGGATACTTTCAAGTTGTTGGCGCAACACATTTTGGTCAATGGTGATGGGGCAAAGTGTAAAGCTTTCGCCTGAGAAAATGACCACACCGATTCTATCGGTTATTCGCTTTTCCACAAAATCTAAAGCTACTTTTTTAGCGGCTTCTATGCGGTTAGGTTTTAAGTCTTCGGCAAGCATACTACCGGACACATCTATCGATAGTACGATATCGATACCATCACTATCTATTGTTTCTGATACATTACTGGATTGAGGTCTTGCTAGAGCTATTATCAAAAAGGTCAAGGTAAGTGCCCGAAGCACCGTAAGAATAGGGCGGAACCGAACTCTGAAAGTAGCCGGCATTCGTTTTAGATGAAAGGTACTACTTAGTCTTAATAGTGGCGTTTGTTGTTGTTTCAGTTGCCACCATATTAGTAATGGTAAAAGCAAGAGCAGTCCAAAAAAATAGGGTTGAGCAAAGCTGATATGTTTCCAGTCTAATAAAGCATCCATGAGTTAAGCTGATTGAGGATTGGTTTCTACAATTACAGGTTTAGTAGCTTCTACAAAATTTCGAGTAAGAGTTATGCTTTGTGTATGTTCGAAAGGTAACGGCTGTGCTTTGGCAAATTTTGCTAAGTCTGCAGTAGTGAGTATTTGTGATAACTCATCATAATGCTTGCTCATTTCTTTGTGGTTATGGCATTGAGTTAGCAATTCGTCTGTAGTCAATTCCATTGCAGGCGTTTTAAACCGCTCTTCGATATAACCTCGCAAAATGTCCGTTAGTTCTATATAGTAGAGTTTTATATTGCCGGATTGCCAAAGTTTTTTTTGCTCCAAACTTTCTAATAAACGCAATGTTTTTTGATAGGATGTTTCCGGAGTAATCGTAATTACAGGTGCCGGTTTCTTTTCGATGATTTTTTTAACCAAGAAAATAAGTAGCACAAGTAGAGCAATTCCTCCGAATATCCAAGGAAGGTATTGTTTCCAATCTGGTTTTACAGCAATGATATTTTTGATGCCTTTAAAGGGTTGTGTGGTATCTACTGGTACCGTAGTGACATTTACCAGAAAACTATCTGTGGAAAGTATCGTGGTACTACCGGAAGGGTTGGTCGTAGCAAATTGAAAGGAGGGAACTTTAAATAATCCACTATCAAACCCAGTGAGGAGTAGCTTTTGTTTATATACTGTTGTGGTACCTTCTTGTAAGGTATCTATTTTCCCTCTTGAAACAATTTCTAATTGATTAAACGTATCCGGAAGGGTAGCCCACAGTAGCGTGTGGTTACCTGTTTTGCGAGCTTCAATAAATAGTTTTATCTGGTCGCCTATGGTGATATCTACCGCATCTAATTTTGCATGTACCGATACTTCTTGTTGTTGAGCAAAGCTTTGTTGGCAAATCAATAGAGTTAATACCCAGCCTAAGCTTTTGATGGCAAATTTTATAGGCATTTATCTAGTTTTAAAAAAACCTTGTAATTTTTTAATATAGTCTTCATCGGTTCGTATGGAAATCAAGCCGGCATTACATTTTCGAAAACTTTGTAAGAAATATTGTTGTTGTTCTTCAAACATTTTCTGGTATTGAATGCGCAGTCCTTTATCTTGGGTATCTATCCAAGTAGCGGATCCATTTTCGGCATCTACAGTTTGTACCAAGCCTACATTCGGTAGGTCTCGATCTGCTTTATCAAATACTTGAATACCGATAACATCATGCCTTCTAGCTGCTAGTTGTAGTGCTTTTTCATAAGGACGGCTCATAAAATCACTTAAAACAAAAGCAATTGTTTTCTTTTTTACTACATGATTTAGAAAGTCTAAAGCTAGGGCAACTTGTGTGTCCTTATGTTGTTTTGGTTCTATAGTAATAAGTTCTCTGATGATTCTTAAAATATGACTTTTCCCTTTTTTAGGAGGGATGTATTTATCTATCTTATCACTAAAAAATATCACACCAACTTTATCTTGATTAGTAACAGCAGAAAAAGAAAGTACAGCACAGATCTCCGTAATCAATTCTTTTTTAGAACGACCTTTAGTGCCAAACAACGAACTATTGCTCATATCCACCAATAGCATCACGGTCAGTTCCCGTTCTTCTTCAAAAACCTTTACAAAAGGATGAGAGAATCGAGCCGTCACGTTCCAATCTATAGCCTTTACATCATCGCCGGGAGTATATTCACGTACCTCACTAAACGACATGCCACGACCTTTAAATGCCGAATGATATTCGCCTGCAAAGATGTGATTGCTGAGTCCTTTCGTTTTTATTTCTATTCTCCGAACTCGTTGTAAAATTTCTGATGTGGTAAGCATGGGCTGGTATCGGCTGCCATTGATTAATGCAACAAATTTAACCCCAAAGCTTGCCTTTCAAAATTCAGTTCTATTAAAATTTTCTGAAAATGGTGGGTGTTAAATAAATTTTCACGTTGAGCAATGCAGTCAACCTCAACTGATGAATGAACTATTGAACGAATGACTAGGAGAGATACATCCCTTTATTGGAAGGCGTTTTGAAAGCTTATAGATAAAAGGCTATACCGCTATTCATAAGTTAGGGTAGTGTGGTTGAGATACATTTGATACTTTTACTTTTTCGCTACTCCATAAGAGTACAACTAATATTTAAAGCCAATTTATATTTATGAAACACCGTAATCTATTTATTAATTATGCCTTTCCTGCTTTAGCAACCCTCGCTTTGATTAGCTGTGGAGATGGCAACACCACTTCTGAAACTGCAACAACTGATACCGCTCAAAAAGTTGCAACTCCTATAGTTTCAATAGCAGATTTTCCTAGTTCTGTGGAATTTAATGAGGCAAAACTAGCCATGGAAGATGTAAAGGTGGAAGAACAAGGAACCGATTCAGTAAAGCTGACATTTAATTTCAAGGTAAGCAACTACGAACTAAAAGCACAAACTACAGATGCCGAATCTATGCAATGCAACAACTCAAAAGACGGGCAGCATATTCATTTTATCATGGATAATGCCCCTTATAAAGCCTTGTATGAACCCAAGAATCAAGTAACCCTTGCTAAAAACTCAGAACATTCTCTAGTGGCATTCTTATCGCGCTCTTATCATCAAAGTATCAAAAGTCCGGGAGCTGCATTGCTTTACAATTTTAAAATAGATGAAAAAGGGAAATTGCAAAAAATGGCTACTCCTACAACACCGATGCTTACCTATAGCCGTCCTAAAGGAGATTATCTAGGTAAAGACATAGAAAATCTATTGTTGGATTTCTATCTGTGGAATGCAACACTAGGTACTGACTATACCGTAAAAGCACAGGTAACAGGTGATGGTGTAGATACTGCTTTTATCTTAAACGAATGGAAATCTTACTTACTTAAAAACCTACCATTAGGCTCTAATACTATTAAATTGACACTTCTGGATAAAGCAGGAAATAAAGTAGAAGGCGTTAGCACGGAAATAAGTAGAACTATTAAATTAGCAACTGATGAGCCTATGAAATAACTTTTTAGTAGTTGGCACATTTTAGAGTCAATAATACGCTTATACACAAACCGCAAAGTAAACATGCCTCCAAAATTTAGATACTAATTGGAGGCATGTTTATGTATATGAGAAAAAAAGTTCGATTACTATCCCTTACCTCACTCCTCCTTCACAAACCGCAACACCTCTGTACCTATGCGCAGCAGGTACAAGCCGGGCTGTAAGGACTGCACCGATATGGAATTGTCTTTTACCACACCTTGTAGCAACTGCCTACCGGTGATATCGGTGATGCTAAAGGCAGTATTGGGACGTGGTGTTGATGACAGGTATAGATAGCCTTTAGTAGGATTGGGATAGATTGTGATTTGGCTATTACTCACCTCCTTTACCCCCACCGGATCTGGTTTAGGATTGAAACCGATCATATAAAGAGCTCCAAAAGAAGTGGTATAATGCTTCGTAGCAGAGTCAGCCATAAGGTGTCTTTCGGAAGTACTAAAGCCATAATATTTCGGTTCCATTCCAGGAACAGCGAAGGTTGCTCCTTCAAAAGCAGGCTCTCCCCTGCCATAAATTTCCAACAGCAGGTTTTTACAGCTATCTATGGATCCAGTAGAAAAATCGTAATGAAAGGGCTGTTGTAAGGGAACCCGCCACCATGCCCCTGCTGGTATAGAGTCGGCTAGTACATAGCTGCTGTCATAAAACACGGTATCCATTCCGGCAGTGATCATGGGCAACTTTTGCATGTGCATACTCATTGTAAAGCCGCAGAGATTTGTCATGCCCATCTGGATGGTGAGGTTATCCAATTTAAATCCTTTTGGTGTTTTGGTTCTTAGCTGTACATACAGATCTGTTATTACCCCTTGTATGGGTATGCTAGGGAAATCGCTGTGTTTGTACAGGAGTTGACTGTATATGGGTGGAATATAATCAAAAATAGGAGCAACACCCAAAGAACTCAAAGTCATGCCAACCGGTTTGCATGTGTAGAGTGGTGTGCTTTGTGCTGCAAGCAAAAACGGAAGAAAAAATCCCAAACAACTACTTAAAATAAACGATTTCATAATGTCGCAGTTTAGTTTTTGATGAAAGAATA
>CALMXV010000159.1 GCA_937871155.1 uncultured Taibaiella sp.
CTCCCGCAAATGTCATTTTAGAATTATTTCCCACGGAGATTGGAATAAGGGGAGCAAAGTTAAAATAATCTTTTTCCCAATTAACATTATTTTACAACAAAATCAGTTTCGTAATTTCGCCCTGTTTTTTTTTAGAAAATGGTGAAGATTGCTACTATAGAATTAGGTGAATTTCCTTTGTTGTTAGCTCCAATGGAAGATGTAAGCGACCCTCCTTTTAGAGCTGTTTGCAAAGAGCAGGGAGCGGATTTGATGTACACAGAATTTATTTCCTCAGAAGGGTTAATTAGAGATGCTATCAAGAGCCGTCAGAAACTTGATATTTATGATTATGAAAAGCCTATAGGTATCCAAATCTTTGGTGGAGATGAAGAAGCTTTGGCTTTATCAGCAAGGATTGTAGAAGCCACACATCCGGATTTGTTGGATATCAATTTCGGATGTCCAGTGAAAAAAGTAGTATGTAAAGGCGCAGGTGCTGCAGTACTTAAGGATGTTGATTTGATGGTGAAGTTGACTAACGCTTGTGTGAAATCGACTCATCTACCTGTAACTGTTAAAACACGTCTTGGTTGGGACGAACAATCTAAAAATATTGAAGAAGTTGCAGAGCGCCTTCAAGATATAGGCATCAAAGCACTCAGCATACATGGCAGAACCCGAACGCAGATGTATAAAGGAGAAGCCAATTGGGAGTTGATAGCGAAAGTGAAGAACAACCCAAGAATTCATATACCTATTTTTGGAAATGGAGATATTGATAGCCCACAAAAAGCATTAGAATATAAGAATCGTTTTGGTGTGGATGGTATCATGATTGGGAGGGCTGCTATTGGTTACCCTTGGATATTCAGAGAGATAAAACATTTTCTCAATACAGGCACTTTATTGCCTCCACCCAATATTGAAGAGCGCATTGCCGCTTGTAGAAAACATTTGCAAGGGTCTGTAAAATGGAAGGGAGAGAAATTGGGTATTTTAGAAATGCGTCGTCATTATACCAATTATCTTAAAGGCTTGCCTCATATCAAAGATTTTAGATTGAAGTTAGTAACCATGGATAGTGTTTCAGGATTAGAAGTCGTATTTCAAGAAGTGATTGATTATTATACGATGGCTAATTTTGAAATGAATATCCCTGAAAACGACAAAGCCATCAAGGTGTAGTTTGATGGCTTTTCATTAGTTCATGTTAGTCAATCTTAAGGGTTAGGAGTACTGTCTGGGGCTATTTCTTCAGTTGTGGATACGTCACTTTGATGTTCGTTCCATTCAAGAATAAAGTTATTCCTCCCTAAACCAATTAGAATGGTGAAGTATTTTTGTTGAATCAACTCAAGCATAGCTAGAAATGTGAAAATAGCATGAATCCGATTTTGACATTGGGAGAAGATGGTTTCAAAAGCAGCTCTGTTTTCTGATTGTATATATGTCGTTAGAAATTCTTTTTGACCTTCTAATGAGTAGTTGTACTTTACTACTACATGTTGAGGTTTTTCATTTCTTTCTTTTAAGCGCTTCATCACTTTTTCGAAAGACTGCATCAGCTTAAACATGGTTACCGTCTGTATTTCCGTACCTTCAGCATACTCTTCTCCTAGCGTTTCAAGTTCTTTCCTGATGTTCCCTCTTTTTTGTTGCAGCAATCGCTCTGCTTCGAGCACAATCATTTCTTCAGAAGCTTCCTTAAAGCGTTTATACTCTAAAAGCTTATCTACCAGTTCTTGTCTTGGGTCTATCTCGTTTCCTTGAGGATCCAGTTCTCGTCTAGGTAAAAGCATCTTAGCTTTAATACGCATCAACGTAGAGATAAACAATATAAACTCGCTGGCTAATTCAATATTGAGATTTTCTAAATCATGTATATAAGCCAAAAAATCCTTTGTCAGTTGATGGATAGGAATATTATAAATATCCAACTCATCCCTTTCAATAAAGAAAAGCAACAAGTCAAAGGGGCCTTCAAACTGAGGTAGCTTTATTTGGTATGAATCAGCCATTCAAGTGTTTTGTATTAAGTTAGAAGCGATACTCTAAACCTAAACTAAGTGCTTGTTTTATTTGCCACCAACCAAAACCGGTACCTGGTTCATTTTTCTTAATAGTATTGCCTGTAGAAGCATCTACATAGCTGTCTTGATAAGGTAGGTCGTTATCATAGATAGCCGTCAAGCCTATGGTGACACCCATAAACTTGTTTAGTTTATAAGAAAAGAAATTATCCCAAAGGATGTCAATGTTTCCAGGATTGTCTTGTTTAACTACAGCACCGGTAGCATCTTTTACATCTTTAGCTAGATAATTAGTGTATAAGTCTAAGCGGGTACGGTATAATAGTTTTTTATTGATTTCTGTTTGATATCTTCCGGAGAAATACGCACCCAATTCAAAACGAGAAGTCTTTCCATTTTCAATGCCAAAAGCACCTGACGGTGACATGCTGGTATAAAGCTTATCCGCAAAAATAAAACGAGCGGCAATAGGGGAGAGAAACAAACTGTATTTGGCTCCTTCACGATATTCAAGCCCTAATGCATAGGTTAAATAAGCAGGTGATAAGGCGTCGGATGTTGGCTTTGATTGCCAATTGGGTTGGTTGTAGTCATACCCCTTTGAAAATTGTGTGCGGAAGTTCATTAATCCTGAAAAGAATAATTTTCCTTTTTGGTCTAACTGATAGCCATATTTTGAGGTAAAGTCAAAACGGTCATCTATTTTACGTGGTACAAAATGATTGGAGAACGCATACAATAAACCATAGGTCATGTCTAGGTTGTTGCTCCAGATATGACGATGATAAATACGATTGAGATAACCGGAGAAGGTACCGTTAATAGTCAAGGAAAGTACTTCACCACCAGCAGCCCAGTTGTGTAGAAAAGCTTGATTAATTCCAAGAGAAGCTACACCGCCACGCACCCAGGCAACGGTATCTCTTGTTTCGATGGTCATTTTCGTTTTAATTTCATCGGTGTTTTTAAGTTGAGCCATACTTGCAGTAGATGATAATCCAAATAGTACGGCTAACGATAGTTGTTTAATCATTGTATATGAAATTGATTATAAAATTAAAAAGTTGTGCAAATGTAGATTTTTTCCATTTACAGCAAAACATTAAGCTGTAAAGGCTTTATTTCAAAAATGGCTTTTTGAAAAATTATAGTGGGTGCAATTTTATACGATT
>CALMXV010000160.1 GCA_937871155.1 uncultured Taibaiella sp.
TTTTGATTTCATCAAACCATTGTTGGTGTGGCAAGCCTTTGGTAAGAGCATTCATGATTCCTTGTGCTATCATCTTACTACAGTGTGTTCCAAAACTCTCATCCACCTTTGTTGGGTTTTCTGCAAAAGCAATACCGGTACCTAGTTTTTTGGTGAATGCAGGAATGTCCTCTTTAAAAAATTCTTTTAAGGTAGGTAAGTAGCTTTCCATTACATTAAAGATGTTTCTGGCATATCGTTTATCAAAGTATAAAACTGCTGTGTCACATCGTGTATAGTAAAAAGGATGTTGCAAACACTTAAATGAAAAAGGAATTTGTTGTTCATTCAGATGTTGAGTTAATAAGAGTATTAATGGAGCGGCACCTTCGGGTTTTAGGTTGAAGTAAACACGTACCAATTGATCCATATTATCTTCACCTTGTGTACTTCCAAATACATAATAAAATCCTGCTGAGGGATCTTTATGTTCTTTTCTTGCTAAGAGCTTGATACTCGCACCTACAACTGGTTTTTGATGGAACATACTACTAGAAACAAACTCGCCGGCAAAGGCTATTCTTTTAAGATTCCCTTTACGAACTAATACTTGTCCTTGCATATCGATATTCTCTATCACCCATCCTTCATCAAATCTTTCAACAGTGGTATTATGTGCAGATAAATTTTCTATAAAACTATGAATGGAAGCAAAGCTGGGAGGCTGTATATCCACCAGTGTTGAATTTTTGCTATAATAGGTTGAATAAATAAGGTTTTCTAGCGTTTGGAATAGCATTTTAGTACTTGGCTGTTGCACATAAGGGTTATTAAAAGCTCCTCCATAAACTTGTCCTTTGTGCAATACATTTCGCTGTGCATCGATTTGAATATCGCTTACTATTTGTTGGATGTATTGTGTATTGGTCATAGTAAAAGATGTTTAGTGAATGGTAAAAAGTTTAGTAGCCGCATCTGTAGGATTTTTTAAAATATTGATACTAACCTGAAGCATTTTTACGGTTAAGGGTTGTAAAGTAGGCACTTGAGCAGTAGTCTCAAAACAAGTATGTATCAGCTTCAACGCACAGAATTGAATGGTCTTAATCATGGCAGCTTGTCTTATTGTAGGATTCCATTGCATTAACTGTACATACTGATTCCAAAATTTTGAAATGCATACTTGTACTTTTTCTAAAGGAATCTTTTGAAGCGAAGCCATTTGTTGTGATTCGGGTAGGTCTGTTGTAACCCACAATGAAAGATAGTTTTGCATAACTGTTGCTACATCCCAAAGAGGGTCGCCGATATCCGCCAATTCCCAATCAATTAATTTTACAAAGTTGATTTGCTTCTTCTCATATTCATATCCCGCTAAAAAATTATTCAACTTAGCATCGTGGTGTACTAGGCTAGTTGGACTCCATTGTTGTGTAAGTACGCTTATAGTCTGTACTAGGCTTTGGTTTTTCAAGATGAGCTGCATTAGTTGTTGATCTGCAGTAGCTGGGTTTCCATGAATGGGTGGCGTATTGGCAATCGTAAACACCCAAGGTATTTGTTGGCGAAAATGTTGCAACGATTGACTTTTTTGATTTGTACGATTACTACGATGATAAGAAGCAAGAGAATCCGCTAATAATGTCGGCAGCATATTATTAAAATCGTTTTGTTGTAAATAGTAATCATAAACAGAAACAGCATCTTTCACTTGCCCCGTAATCAAAATATGATGTGTACTATCATAATGATAAAAGGCAGGAAGGAAATTTTTAAGTGCTTTATAGTTGTCATCGCTTTCTGCTAACTTATATACAGCAGATTCGGTTCTCATAGTTTCAATTTTCTCTGTATCTACTGCTTTTACTTGCTTTATGAAAAAGGCATGATGTTCATATTCTCTATTTACTATAAAGTTATTATTTCTACTATCGCTTCGTCTTACGGTAAATTCACCGTTAACTACAGCTCTAGTGTCAACCATTCCTTTATCGAGCAAGTAGTAAAATAAATTATGTTCTGTTAGTAACATGAAATAAAGTTTAAAAAAGAGTGCTATTGATAGCAACAGCACTCTTTAAATTTACAAAATCCTCTATCATTAATAACCATAATCATTAAACCCTCCACCGCCTATACCGCCAGGATTGGTTACATCAGTAGGGAAAGTACGAGTAGTAGTTATATCTGTTGGACATCCAAACTGAGAAGGACAACCGTCAACAGCACTTGGGAACGTACGTGTTGTAGTTACCGGAATACAAGGTCTGCAAATAGAACGTTGTAAAGTACGAATTGGACAACGATAAATTGGAACAGAAATACGACAAACATTAGGTCTGGTTACTTGACAAACTATCATCTGACTTGGCTGACAACCTATTTGAGTTATTCTATGTAAACATAACTGAGGACTTGTAGCTGCTCCTCCGCCAAATGCTTCTGCGCCGCCACCATCATAGGTATTTTGCATATAATCATTATACACATCACCACCTGAATAGTCATCACCATATTGACCAACACCTGGATTGATTACAGTAGTTCCTGTTTGAATGGTACAGCCCCACTGAGAAGGGCAGCCATCTACTGCGCTTGGCATAGTGGTAGTTCTTATAGTTGTTGTAACCGGAATGCAGGGCCTACATATCGAGCGTTGTTGCTGACGTGTGATACATCTTGTTTGTTGCCTTGTGATGCAGATAATTACTCTTGAAGGGCAATTAATGTTTCTTGTAAAACAATTGATACTTACTTGCTGTAAACAAACTTGTGGACTTGTAGCAGCACCTCCACCAAACTCTTCTGCTCCACCATCATACGCATTCTCCATATAATCATTATACACATCGCCGCCTGTATAATCATCTCCAAACTGTCCACCACCACCAGGGTTGATGATTGTAGTACCTGTTTGAATGGTAGTTGTTTGCTGTGTAGTACAAGCTAGACTTGGCCATTTAGTTGGTCGAATAGTTCCTATCTGACAAGTAACTGGCGGGCACCAGGGAGCATTGCGTGTGGGTCTCCAACATTGCCATAATGGTACAGTACGTCTTATAGTAAGGGTACGAGTAGTAGTGATTACAGTAGGTTGCACAATGGTGGGTTGAATACCAAATTCTTCCGAACCGCCACCTTCATAGGCATTCTGTAAATAATCATTATATACATCACCGCCTGCATACTCATCACCAAACTGTCCACCTGGGTTGATTACAGTGGTTCCTGTTTGAATCGTACACCCCCACTGAGAAGGACATCCATCTACCCAACTCGGATTCGGACAGCCGGACAACTTAGTAGGCAATGGACAAGCAAGCAATGTCTTTTTAGGCAGTGTACAAATAACTAGTTTAGATACCGGCGTAGGGCATACAAAACGCGTAGGGCGACAAACTGCAGTACGGGTTAGCGGAGAAATGGTACAAAATTGTGATGCCGCACCCATGGCTTCTGCCCCAGGAGTGTATTGATCATTCATGTAATTGTTATACATATCTCCTTGTGCATAGGCATCTGCATAGTTTACATTCGCCGTTTGTTTTACCCAAAGACGACTTCCTCCTAAGGGGTCATCATCATTAGGTAAGCTGTATAAGATATCGGCTTTTGCAACATCTGCGTACTCCGAAAGACTTGCATCACTATAAAGGCGAATCATATCTTCAGTAGAAGATTCCCCTACATAACCATGCAGTAACACAACCTGTTCGGTAGATCCGAGATCAGGTTTTACGATTTTTACGAAATCGTCGTACCGAATACCGGCACTTCCTTTTTTTTCATTTGCCATTGTTAAAGGTTTTAAAAGATGAATTGATTGTATTTAGTTAAAGCTTTTTAATAATTAATCTAGTGCGTTAAACTACCAGAAAGGGTTGGGTTGAATGGGAATCGGCAGGAGTCTTCGAATTGCATTCATAGCATTTACCAATCCATGACCTGTTGCTAAATCGGGTCCTACACGCGCAGGGTTGGCACCTGTAGATGCACTACAATTACCTACTGTAACATCTACTGCCGAAGCCTTTAATATGTTCTTAATTTGAAGTGGGGTAAGGTTGGGTGCATATTGTTTTAGTAAGGCACATACACCGGCTATTTGAGGCGCTGCTGCACTAGTACCACTAAAGGCAGCCCATCCATCATTAGGCAAGGTTTGGTCTTGATTAGGGAAAACGCCAGGTGCCCCAAGGTTTGTATCTATATCACATCCGGGTTGAATAGGCAACATAATATAAGCAGCCTTGGGCTTCATACCTACTAATCCGCTTATATCGGGCACATTTCTACCGTGAAAAATATTACTTGCAAAGCCACTTGAATAATCACTAGCACGCAAACTCATATTGGAATCCATATACACACCACCAGCACTGATGACATCTGGATGCTGACCCGGAAAACCCCAATGACCATTACCAGCAGAAACCACTACAGTGATTCCTCTACTTACAGCATTTGCTATTGCTGCAGACAATACTAAATCATTGGCAGATAAAGGTCCATTTTGTTTACTACTACCCCAACTACAACTGATGATTTTTGGGTTGAGTGCTACAGCTTTATTGAATGCTCCCGTACTATCTGCAAAATTCATTTTCACCATACGGAAATTGACATCGGGTGCCACAGCAAATAGATTAGCACTTTCTCCAGTACCATGACCAGAAGTATCAGAAAGTGGGTCGGCAGTAGCTGGCCCTAAGACTACTTGACCGCTTCTATATCCACGACGAGTAAAGTATGGGTGACGATACCAGCCACTATCCACCATCACAGCACTTACCCCACGACCTGTAATTCCCATACGATGTACAGCATCTGCATTAACACCGGCAGACACATCACCCGGTACGTCTAGATGCCAATAATTTTGTGGAGGTGCATAAGGCTTATTCATGTAATAAACCGGTTCATTAATTGCAACCCCTTCAAGAAACTGACTAAAGCTTGTTTTAGATACATTAATCATCCCTTTTACATGGCTGTCGCTAGGGAATATATACGTAGCATCTTCCACTACACCAAATGATTTTATAGTGGGGAGTTCTTCAGTATGCAACGTAGTATCGAAGGCTTTTTCATACACTTCGCAAGGAGCGGCAATGGAAATAGTAATGCCATTGGTACCCATTATACGAAACCCTGCTGCTCGTAGCTTCAATACCGCTTGTTCTATTAGGTATTGCTCAGAGTAAAACCCGGCTATATTCTGATTACTAATAACACCAGATGATTCAAATAAAGAACCGCCTCCCACAGATAATACAGAAGCATGGGCAAAAATTTCCACGGGAAATTCGTGGTGAGTTGATTTAGGTGTTGACTGTTTTTGTTTTTTCATAAAAAATAGATTTGAGGTGAATAATTT
>CALMXV010000161.1 GCA_937871155.1 uncultured Taibaiella sp.
AATTATTTACTTAATTATTGTACTATAAGTCGTACAGCTTCTTTTTTAATAGCTGACTTTAGGTATAGGATATATACGCCATTAGATAGTTCTTTTGTAGAAATTACTGTATTTGATTGAAAGGTTTTAGCGGATAAAACTACTTGTCCTTGAAGATTTATTATATCTATTGCAAGTGTTTCTTGTGGGGATAAATATTGCCAGTCTATGGTAATAAAGTCGGTAGTGGGATTCGGATATACATTAAAGGAAGGCTTAACAGCTATATCTTCTACTGACAAGGAAGCACAATTGCCATTGCCCCAGATGCAATCTGCAAATTGTGGATAATCAATAAAGGGATTTCTATTATTTTGTAATTGATAAGCTGCATTGTTTCTATTTATTTCTTTGCTACTTACCGGGTCTGAATGGTGCCAAGCGAGTAATAAGCTAACAGCCCAAGGTTTCAATGAAGCGCCATTTGCCATTTCCTAATCGCTCCATCCATTATCTTCATTCAAGTAGCGAGTAGCGGTATAAAAATAAGTTCTAGCTAAATCGCCTTTAAAAGAGTCGATAGGTTCAAACGCTAGACTGGAAGGCGCTCCGGAAGCTTGGTTGTTACCTAGTTTGGAGCCATTGCTACTAATATAAGTTGGGTTATTGACAATGCCATAAGGATAGTTTGAGCGTTTCCCATTTACATATCCATCCGTAGGAAAAACAATAAATAAATCAGACCGCATAGGCTCGTTTTTGTTGAAATAGGATTGAGGAAAGCTGTGTTCTCGGTTAAAGCAATCACCTTCTTTATTATAGTTGCCACATTGGTCGGTTATAAAACTAAACTCATAAGCAGGAGTACTCCCAGGGTTGTCAGAATACATATCCCATACTTTCCCATTAGGTTTTTTATCTGTTTGTTGGTAGGCAGTCCATAGTGCGCTATAGCCGAGTGATTGATGGTTTTTGATAATGTTGTAAAGGGCATCTATTAATGCTTGCCCATTCTTTCCTAAGGCAGCAGTATAATAGGTTTGGGGTTGAGCAACACATAATAAAGGAAGAAACAAAACGAATAGAGCAGCAGTTTTTTTCATAGATGGAATTTAGACAAAGCTACTTGCAAATTTTTAATAGCTTGCATACTATGACACCGGAAAGAAATCAAAAGATTCTTGATGTATTGAGCAAACGTCAGCCGGATATTACGTTGGTATTTGAAAATGTTCATGACCCACATAATATTTCAGCAGTAATGAGAACCTGCGATGCAGTAGGCGTTCAAGAAATTTATATTCTTAATACAGCAATATCTACAAGCAAAAGATATGGTATGAAAAGCTCTGCTAGTGCTGCCCGATGGTTGACAATCCATCATTTTGAAAATACCGAAGCTTGTTTTAATACGGTTAAGAATAAATATGCAAACATTTTTGCTACACATTTAGGAGAGCAATCCGTTTCCTTATATGATTTAGATTTAAGTACTTCTATAGCCTTAGTTTTTGGAAATGAACATGCGGGTGTTACAGAAGAAGCCTTGCGCTACTGTGATGGAAATTTTATTATCCCACAGGTAGGAATGGTACAATCATTAAATATTTCGGTGGCTTGTGCGGTGAGCTTATATGAGGCGTTTCGTCAGAGAAACAGTAAAGGCTATTACGATAAAATTAGATTAGAGACAGAACAATATAATGAACTGAAAGCTGCTTGGGGATTGACTTTTGGAGAAGAAGGTCGGGAAGTATAGCTGGTGAGTTCTTGATTGTAAGAAGCTATAAAAAGGGAGAAAAGTATTAGACGTTTTTCTGTATTATGAGGCTTTTAAATCCATCCAAATACTTTCTAATTGTTGCCAGACTTTTGACATTGTATAATTTTCAAGAACATGTTTATGTGCATTATTTCCACATTGGTTGGCATAGTCGCTATTATTCAATAGGGTTAATATAGCCTCCTTTAATGCGTCAACATCTTGGGGGGCTACTCCAATACCTAAAGGACTCTGAGAGTTTAATTTTAGCATAGTAGGGATATCGCCGACATTTGTTGAAACAATAGGACAAGCAGCCGCCATACTTTCTAAGATTACATTAGGAAAGCCTTCAGAATAAGTAGGTAGTACAAAAACACGGGTAGCGAGCATTTCATTAATAACTGTTGTGTAATGCTGCTCTCCTAATATCTCCAGCCAAGGCTCTTGTTTTTGTGCGGCAAGTTGCATTAGGTCTTCTTTTATTTTTGGAGTTACAAAACCTATCATCTTTAATTGAATGTTGGGTATTTGCAAGCAGGCTTTTACAAGCTCAAAAACCCCTTTTGTTTTCAGTAAATGGCCGGCAAAAAGCAGGGTTCTTGGTTGTCGTTTTATATCGTTGTTTTTTTGTATCCAATCGAGTA
>CALMXV010000162.1 GCA_937871155.1 uncultured Taibaiella sp.
AAGAAAATCTAGCTCGTATTACTGTAGAAGAAGTGAACAAACAGAAAGATAAAATTGACATCGATAAAAATTACTTTGCTTTAGTTACTACACAAACTAGTGATAAACTGCCTACGGATGCACAAGTAAAATCGTATGTAGATAAAAGCTTACAAGCTGAAGTAGTTGCCTATCAAGAAAAGGAACTTCCTAAACAACTGCTTTCACAACAACCCAAAGCAGGTAAAATAGTTAAAGAAACTAAAGATGCTACTATCAACAGTACTACTTGGACATTGAGTAACGGTGCTAAAGTAACTTATAAGAAAACCGATTTTAAAAATGATGAAATCATCTTCTCAGGATACCGCTTTGGTGGAGCTTCTACCTATACCGGTGCCGACTATCAAAGTGCTGACTATTGTAACAATGTAGTGGATGAAATGGGCTATGGTGCCTTTTCTTCTACTGATTTGCAGAAGTTTTTACAGGGTAAAACACTTGGTGTAAATACTTGGGTGGATATGTATGGCGACTATGTAAGTGGTAGCTCTACTGTAAAAGATTTTGAAACAGCACTACAATTATTGTATTTAAAATCTACTTCAACTAGAAAAGATGCTGAAGCATTTGAATCGTTTAAAAACAGACAAATTCAAATGATTGCACAAATGAAATCTTCCCCTGAAAGTTATTATGGCGATACCTTGAGCAGCTATATGTATAATCATAATCCTCGTATGAAGGAAATACCAACACCAGCAGATTACAATGCTATCAATATGAATAATGCTGTAGCGTTTTATAATCAACGTTTCAATACAGCAAATGGAATGAACTACTTCTTCGTGGGAAGTATTCCTGAAGCAAGTTTTAAGAAATTGATTGAGCTGTACATTGGTGGATTAGGTGGCAATGCCATTGAAAGTAAAACCAAAGATTTGGGAATTGAACCGTTGAAAGGCATCCATGACTTTACTGTATATGCAGGTACCGAACCTAAGAGTATGGTAAATGAAATCGCTTACTTCTACACACCGTACAACCAAAATGATGAGTTGGCGCTAAGCTTGCTTACAGAAGTGGTGAACAACAGAATTACGGATATCATTCGTGAAAAAATGAGTGCCATCTATGGTGGTGGTGCCGGTTTGCGTTTATCTAAATTCCCGAAAGAAAAATTTACACTACAAAGCTATTTGCCTTGTGGCCCTGAAAATGCATCTAAAGTAAAAGTAGCTTTTTGGGATATTTTAAATGAAGTGAAAAAGCCAGGTAACGTACTTCCTGAAGAATTATCTAAAGCCGCTGAGACGTCTATTCAGAAATATAAAGTGGGCGTAAAAACTAATAATTTCTGGTTGTCATCACTAAGCAAATACACTCAGTATGGCTTGCCTACCGCTAATATCTTGAATTTAGAATCTAGAATAAGAGCTATTCAACCCGCAACACTTACAGCAGTTGCTAACAAGTATATTGTGGAGCAAAATGTAATTCATGCATTGTTGATGCCTGAGAAAAAATAATCAAACGAAGGTAGTAGCCGAAAGCTTCTACATCCTTAGTTGTAACTGATAACAGCAGTAATGATGGATCGCTATCTTACTGCTGTTTTTGTTTTAGATAACCTTACTTCGACGCTAGTATCTTTTGAACAATCTCCCTACCTTTGCGCTTCGAAAAAATATTGGGTTCCCATGTTTGATAATCTTAGTGAACGGTTAGATAGTGCCTTTAAACAACTGAAAGGTGAAGGTAGAATTACCGAAATAAATGTTGCTGCAACCATTAAAGAAATACGTCGCGCCTTAGTGGATGCAGACGTGAACTATAAAATTGCCAAAGAATTTACAGATAAAGTAAAGGATAAAGCAATGGGTGAAAAGGTGATTACAGCCGTTTCGCCGGGGCAGTTGATGGTGAAGATTGTAAAAGATGAGTTGGCAGAATTGATGGGTGGAACAGAAAGTGAATTAGACCTCTCTGCAAAGCCTTCTGTAATACTTATTGCAGGATTGCAAGGTAGTGGTAAAACGACCTTCTCCGGTAAGCTTGCTAACTACTTGAAATCTAAGAAATCCATGAATCCTTTGTTAGTAGGTGCGGATATCTATCGTCCGGCAGCTATTGACCAAATCAAAGTTTTAGGAGAGCAAATAAAAGTACCGGTGTATAGCGAGCCTGAAAATAAAGATGCGGTAGCGATTGCTCAAAATGCCATTGCTCATGCCAAACAAAATGGTAACCGAGTAGTTATTATAGATACAGCAGGTCGCTTGGCGGTGGATGAAGTGATGATGACCGAAGTAGCTAACATAAAGGCTGCGGTTTCTCCTCAAGAAATTTTATTTGTAGTAGATAGTATGACAGGGCGAGATGCGGTGAATACTGCTAAAGCCTTTAACG
>CALMXV010000163.1 GCA_937871155.1 uncultured Taibaiella sp.
ATATTCTTACGGTGTGCTTCTACTGTTCTTTCGCTGATAAAAAGAGTTTTAGCAATTTGCGCATTGCTATACTCTTGAGCTATTAAACGAAGGATTTCAATTTCTCTTCTTGTTAGCTTAGGCTCGTTTACTTGTTCTCCTTTTTTCTGAGTATGTAAAACGAAAGAGGTAATCTTTTCCGTTACTTCATCAGAATGATACGTTTTGCCCTCTGCAACGGTTTTAATAGCCTCCAACAATTCTTTATCCGTTACATTTTTTAGTAAATAACCAGAGGCACCTGCATCTATCAATTCCAGAATATGCCCGGCATCATCATACATAGAAAGTATAATGACTGCTACTTTGGGAAAATCTTTTTTAATTTTTAAAGTGAGGTCTCTTCCATTAATACCCGGCATATTGATATCAAGAAGGGCAACATCAACTTCTAATCGAGATAAGGCATCATAAACATCTGTGCCATTATCAAATAAACCCACAATCTCAATACCCTTTTGTTTTTGCAAAAGAGCACTAAGTCCATCCAATAATATATGATGGTCGTCGGCAACGATGATTTTAATGGTACTCACAAAAAGAAATAAGAAAGAGGTTGATTGAATACAAACATAATAAAGATTTAAGACTAAAAGCCTTCAAAAATAATCTGCTGGTTTGCTATGGTTCAATCATACATTTTCCTTGAAAGCTTAATCCATCAAGGGTTTTCAATACAAAAAAATAATTTCCGGGGAGAAGGTTAGCTGTAGAAAAAAAATAAGAATTCCCTCTTATAGCAGATATCGTTTTGACTAGTTTCCCTAAAGCATCATATACGAACAAGTCGCCCTCATATACCTGTTTAGGAAATAGTATCGTTGTGCTTGAAGAAAAAGGATTGGGTATCATCTTCAATTCATACATTTTACTAGAAATAGTTTTGATGGAAAGCGGGTCGTAAAAGCGTGCCAGATAAGAGATGGATTTACCACCTGCTTGGGTAAAACTACAACCTGCAATAAGTTGTTGTTGGTAAAAATTGATTGTCTCAACACCACTATTCATCCCACTACCTATCGCACTCCAACTGTTACCTCCCCATCGAGCGATGTAATGGGTAGCTATTGAATCTGCTTGAGTAAACCATCCACCCGCATAAAGTTGATCATTAGCTGCCAATGTGTAAACAGTACTATTAAAACCATTACCTATCGTCATCCAACCGTTGCCTTGCCAATAAGCGATTCTGTTTGCCAACATTCCATCTGCAAGGGTGAAAGCACCACCGGCAAACAACTTCCCTTGATAGTTAAGCAAAGTATATACTGCTTGATTCATACCCACACCGACAGCCGCCCAATTTTGTCCATCCCATTTAGCCACATGTGCAGCAGCCACACCGGAAACAGTATCGAAACTTCCACCTATATAAAGTTCATTTTGATAGACTGCCATTGCATATACGATACCATTAGTACCTTGTTGTAAAGCATTCCATTGTGTGCCATTATAAGCAGCAATATTATTTACTTGAAGTCCGCCTGCGGTTTCAAAACCTCCAGCCACAATTAACTTTCCCTGAAAAACAATCATTGCCTGAACATTACAATTTCCGGTAGTAAAAGGTATTGAATCCCAGCTAGTACCCGTCCACCGAGCCAAGTAGCGCCTTTCTTTAAGTCCG
>CALMXV010000164.1 GCA_937871155.1 uncultured Taibaiella sp.
TACTTTCTTAACGGTGAGTTTTACAACCGTGCCTTTGGGACCTCTAATTAGTTTTACCACTTCATCCAAATCTCTACCAGCTACTTCTGTTGGTTCGGCGTTGCCTTGTGCTACTTTAGTGATTACATCGTTTACTTTTAGCTCACCTTGTTTCCAACAAGGGCTTCCGGCAATGATGGCTACTATTTTAATATTGCCTTCGTCTTCTTGTAGCTGTGCACCAATTCCAAAGAAGCTACCACTCATGCTTTCATCAAAACGCGCTTTATCATCTGGCGGTAGATAGTCTGTATGTGGGTCTTCAGAGTTAGTGATGGCATTTACATAGATGGCAAAACGCTCATCATTATCTAGTTTTCTAAGTCGTTTGAAAAATAAATCTTGGTTTTTTTGAACGGATTGTCGGGCTTCTACTTCTAATTCTGAAAGTGTTTTCTTTTTAGCGTCCTTCTCTTTATTAGCCTCTTGAGCTTTTTTTAAATCTTCATATTTAGACAATGTCAAATATTTCATGTAATCTGTCCATCGTTGCTTTAAAGCAGCTTCGTTTGTAGCATAAGAAAGGTCATCACCATCAAACTTTGCTGAGTCGTTGGTGGTAAAGTCAAATGGAGTTTTTAATATAGACTTATAATAGACCTCAGCACTATCAATACGTTTTGAAAAGATAGCATTCACTGCATCAAAAAAAGCGACCGAGCCATTTTTGATTTCATCATCAATTGCATATTCGTAGGTAGATAATGCATCAATGTCTTTATGAATAAAGAAATTTTTTCGATAGTCTAGGATGTTAAAGGTTTTCTTAAAAACTATAGCTGAAAAAGAATCATCCAAGGGTCTTGGTTGAAAATGCCCTTGTTCAATGGCTGTTCGAACTGTTTCCATAACAACGTTTTTACGTTCGTTATTTTGATTGGCAAAAGCACCACTATAGCGAAATGAAAAGAAAGCAGCTAAGGCTCCGGTGATTAAAACAGGTATGAGAATTTTGTTCTTCATGAATTCCAACATATCGTGCAAATACTTATAATCCAAATGTAGCAGGTTTGATAATAGCAACCATTAAATTCTAGGTTAATCTTCTTGTTTTTATGTTTTTTTTATCACAAAGATTTATTGATAATGACGGCTACTCTAAAGAAACTGTAATTTGCATCAGTTTTTTTATGATTAGATATGAATGATATTTTTTTTAGCGATCTAGGTATAATAGAATATGGAAAGGCTTGGGAAATTCAAGAGGCATTAATGCAACACAATTTATCATTAAAAGCAGCAGCATATAATGAACCCAAAGTTGTTTCGCCTCAGTCCATCGGCACTCGGAATTATTTATTGTTTTGTACACATCCTCATGTCTTGACCTTAGGTAAAAGTGGTTTGATGGAGCATCTATTGCTCAATGATAATCGCTTAAAAGAACTTAATATTTCTTTTTATAAAACAAACCGAGGAGGAGATATCACCTATCACGGCCCTGGTCAGTTGGTTGGGTATCCAATTTTAGATCTAGAACTATTTTTTACAGATTTGGGCAAGTATATGCGATGTTTAGAAGAAGTCATTATCCGTACCTTGGCTCATTTTGGTATCGAAGCAGGCAGGCTCAAAGGAGCTACTGGAGTATGGTTAGATGCGGAACTTCCTGGCAAGGCAAGAAAGATATGTGCAATGGGTGTACGTTGTAGTAGGTGGATTACCATTCATGGTTTTGCTTTGAATATAAATACCAATCTAAATTACTTCAATTATATTGTGCCTTGTGGTATTGGTGACAAAGCGGTAACCTCCATGCAACAAGAGTTAGGGAAAGTTATGGATGAAGAACAAGTAAGAGAAGTTGTTAGAAAAGAATTTTCAACAGTTTTTGAAGCCCAACTCCATACCAATCATCAAGAATTAAGTAAGTTTTTTTGAGTAATAAAATTAAATATTATTGGGGCGAAAATCGATTAGAAATTGATTTGGGAAATCGTGTATCCTCTAGAGTTCGTAGAATTCTGATAGGAGAATTTCTTATTTCATTGGCTATTGTCTTATTGTTTGCATTCAAGGCATATCATCATTCGGAAAAGTTGATAAGTAGTTTGAACGCTATTGGTGCTACGCTTATTTTTTCAATTGCTATTTATAGGTTTCTTTCAAGATACTTTTATAATGAAAAATTAATTCTAGTTTCTCAACAATTAATAATAACTGGTAAACGTTATTTCCATCAAACAGAGCAGACATATTATTGGCGAGATATGGGAGCCGTTCATTATAATGGTTTTGATGATTGCAGCACGATGTCTTGTGAAGGTTATGATTGTCTAAATTTTAAAAGCCAAAAGCTATTATTAAGAGATTTGCATCAAGAAGGTAATTTACATTTTGTATATCAAGAAGCTACTATTGTAAATTTTGCTAGAGGGGTATATACTTGGGATGCAGAAGAAATCATAAGGATGATACAGCTTTTTGCAGGTGATGGAATTCAGTTTGGTAAAGAGTGGGAACAGATAGGGCAAGCTACAGAGTAAAATGTATATACAATAGGTGCTTTTCCAATTGTTAATTGGTGGTTATTTGTCCGTTAACGAATTGTTATAGACGTGTATTTGTTGATGTGTTGATTAATAAGGATTGAAATTTACGTTCCCTTTTAATTAACCTAAATTAATACTATCTAATCATGAGAGTTCTTACATTAGTTATCTCAACTTTTTTGGCTTCTATTGGAGTCGTTCGTGCTACTAATTATTATCCAATTAATGCAATTGGTTATGACAATGTTAGCAACTACAATAATTGGACTACAGACCCTGGAGGGATACCTATGTTCCCAAAACCTCTTAATTTCTCTACTGCAGGAGACGTTTTTTATTTGAACAACAATGTAACAAATCCTTATTTTACGGGTAATTGGACTATTGCTAATGGTGTGCAAGTAATCGTTACTAATACATACGGGGTAACAGGTTTACCAGGTGCAACATTATTGGTAGGCACTGGTAGTACATTTGATATGGGAGGTAACCCTTTTATTCTAAAATCGAATAGTGTAGCTACTGCTGCTATAGGTAATACTACTGGTTCTATTTTAAACGCTACCAACGTAACGGTAGAGCGCTATATGACAGCTACTAGAGGTTGGAGGCTTGTAGCGGCTCCTTTAAATGCATCAAATGCACCTACTATCCTAAATTCTTGGCAAGAAGGAGTGAAAGGAGGAAACCCTAATCCAGGGTTTGGTACTTGGGTAACCAGCCCTTATGCCGATAATCTAAATGGTTATGACGGTGTCTCTACAACAGCTTCTGTAAAACACTGGAATGGGGTTGCTTTTGACTCTGTTGCCAATACAGCTACTACAAAAGTTACCGACCATAACGGAGCTTATTTCTTATTTGTAAGAGGTCCCAAATCGGTAACCGGAATCGGTACACCGGATTCAACTGTGCTTCGTATGACAGGCGCTATCAACATTGGTACACAAAGCAATGTAGGCATAATAGGTACTACTCAAAATGTTTCATTAATACCTAACCCATTTGCCTCATCTATAGATTATCAACAAGTCTATAATGGTAATCCTGGTGCAGCTTCTTCAGACTTTTTTATTTATGATGCTTCTTTAGGAACTATTGGTGCTTATCGTACCGTAACTAGAGTAGCGAATAATATTTACCATATTACTCCATACGTTGGAACAACTCCTCCTAACAGCAATAATAGCGCACGTTATATTCGAAGTGGTCAATCGTTTTTTATAAATGGTAAAAACACATTAAATATTACAGAAGCTATGAAAGTTGGTTATGTATCACCCAATTTCAATGTGTTTAAAACATCTCAAGACTCTGTAACCGAACAAGACTTTTCTTTAGCCTTAAGTAGTGTGCAAAATAATGCTGCTACCTTACTAGATGGTATTCGTGTGAAATTTGATGCTAATTACTCATCAAATTCTATCCTAGATGATGCTACCAAATTGGAAAATATAACCGAAAACATAGCTATTGAAAATCAAAATCAACGCTACTCAATTGAGAGAAGATCGTTAATAGCCAATGGTAATGATTCAGTTCAATTACGTTTTTGGAACAATGGAGTAAAGAATTATCAATTTGACTTTGAAGCTACCAATTTCGACCCGTCTATTTCCGTACTATTAGTTGATAAATATATTGGGGTTACCCAACTTAATAATGCAGCTTCATCCCAATATTCGTTTGCAGTAGATAATAATGCAGCTTCGTATGACCCACATCGCTTCCAATTAGTGTTTGGAAAAGCAGCGCTAAGCTCTAAGGATGTAATGACTAATAAATCAAACTTTTCGGTATTCCCAAATCCTGTACTAGGAAGAACCATACAATTGCAATATCATGAAATAAAAGCAGGAGATTATACAGTAAACCTTTACAATACTTTAGGTGTTCTCGTTTACTCCCAAACTCTTTCTATCAAAGGAGATGGTGTATCTCAACTTACAGTACCTGCTACAGCAGCAACTGGTATGTACACCCTTCAGGTGACCAATAACAATTATCAAGAACTAAAAGCGGTTAAAATTTTAATTGCTGAATAAAAAAGCATATTTCAATTAAATATTGAAATAATAAATAAAAAGAGTTATAGGTACTTCCTTTTTGCGAAGTACTTGTAATCTAAAATGTATGCTTATTTTCTATTGAATTAGTAAAACAAGCCACTGCTACCCTTGTTGAATGTTGTTCTAGTTGTTACGTTTATTGTTTCTATTTTATCCTTGGACCTAACTGTTTTTAATTAAACAAATTTCATTTTTCCCTAAAAAACAAAACCAATGAAAAGAAAATTTTTTTCAGGTTTGATAGGTCTAATGACCCTATCAGCAATCAATGCCGATGCCGGTATTGTAACCATCACAGTAAAAAACAGTGACGGTGGTGCCATTTCAGGTGCCGTAATCACCAAATACTCCGGAGGAAACTCAGCATTTGGCACTACTGATGGTAGCGGGCAAGCCAGCCAAACCCTGACCGGAAACTATAGCTTTACCGTTAATTATAATTATACATCTTATACCATACCTACAGCTTTAATAGGGGCGGGAGATGTAAATTATGATGTTTACACCACAGGCTTAACCATTAAAACACTACAAAGCGATGGTTCTACACCCAATGTAGGTGCAGCAAATGCGTTCTATGCAGGAGGAAATAGGACACTTCCAGCATCTGATGGAGCTGGAGAATCCAAAGTTGAGTTGTTTCCAGGTACCTGGGCTTTCACTTCTACCGTAAATTATACTTCCTACACTAGAAATATAACCATAACCGGTAATGGTACTACGCCAAATTCAAAACTTACTGAAAGTGCTTATACCACAGGACTTACCATTAAAACACTACAAAGCGATGGTTCTACACCCAATGTAGGTGCAGCAAATTCGTTCTACGCAGGCGGTAACAGGACACTTCCAGCATCTGACGGAGCTGGAGAGTCCAAAAAGGAATTATTTCCGGGTACTTGGGCTTTCACTTCAACTGTAAATTATTCTTCATTTACAAGAAATGAAACTGTTGGAGGAACCGGTGCAACACAAGGTGCCACTTCTACTTTACATCTTTTACTACCGGTTTTACTTTAACAACTTTTGCAAGTGATGGTACGACACCTATTTCAGGTGCTGCAAACGCGTTTTACTCAGGAGGAAACAGAACTCTTCCTACTTCAGATGTAAATGGAGAATCAAAAACAGAACTTTACTCAGGTACTTGGAATTTTACCACTACCAAAAACTATACGTCTTATACTAGAAGTATAACTGTAACAGGCGGTGGTTTAACGGCTAATTCTTTACAAAATGAAATAGCCTTTACCTCTAAGGTAACTATAGATGCTTCTTCCTATTTGGGTGCAAAAGTAGCCGGTGTAGTGACTACCTATTATTCAGGTGGAACTAGAACATTAGGTACTACAGATGTTACGGGTCTATCTTCTATTGAAGTATTCCCGGGTACTCTTTCCACGGTTATCTCTGCTAAAAATTCTACGTATGATACAAGAAATGTAACCG